>JAOBWQ010000030.1 GCA_025463425.1 Ilumatobacteraceae bacterium
TCGTCCGCGTCGTGTGGCTCGGCCAGGAGGTCGCGCGCCCGGTCGGTGAGCCCGAGCCCGGCCGCGTGGAACAGGCGGACCACGGCGCCGCGTTCGACCAAGCGCGCCGCAGCCTTCCACTGGGCGAAGATCACTGCGTCGTCGAGCGGAGGACCGTCGGTGAGCACACCTCCGTCGACCTCGATGTCGGCGCCGAGATCGAGCAGCGCGTCGAGCGCCTCGACGTCGTCGCTGCTCGCGGTCCAGTGCAACGGCGTCTCGCGGTGTGGCCCGGCGAAGCGGGCGTCGACGTTCGCGCCCGCCTCGACCAGCACGCGGATGACCTCGGCGACGTGAGGGAAATGTCCCGGCCAGTCCGTGGCCGCGTGCAGAGCGGTGCGCGACTTCTCCTCGACGTCGCCGAAGCGCGCCGTCGCCAGCTCGGGATGGTCGGTGAGCATCCAGCGCACGGCCACGAGGTCGCCGGCCTGCAGCGCGCGAGTGAAGTCGACCACCAGCGGATCGTCAGCTGCGATGTACGTGGTGCCTCTCAGCCGATCCCTTTCAGTCGATCCTTCTCAGTCGATCACGGTGTGCGCGGCGCGGAGGCGGGGCAGGACATCGGCGGCGATGCGTTCGAACATCGGCACCTGGTCGGGATCGAGCGGGTAGTAGAGACCGACGTCGCTGACGCCGAGTCCGATCACGTTCTCGACCATGTCCTCGAACTGCTCGGGCGATTCGTAGTACGTGATCGCTCCGCCGTGGTGCCGCGCCGTCGCGTCGAACATCGTGTACGAGCGGCGCAGGGTGGCGGGATCGCGGCCGACGGCGGCGCAGTTGGCCACCATCTGCTCGCACCGAGCGCGGGTCTCGGTGATCTGGTCGGCGAAGGCGGCCTCGAACGAGAGGCTGTTCCAGATGTCGGCCCGGCGCGCCGCGTGACGCATCATCTGTGGACCCATCGCCCCGATCATGATCGGCGGACGGGGCGACTGCACGGGGCGTGGGTTCATGAACGCCCCGTCGATGTCGTAGAACGCGCCGTGGAACGTGGTCACCTCGTTGGCCAGGAGGCGGTCGACGATCTCCGCGTACTCGGCGAACCTGGCCACGCGCTCCTTCGGATCCCAGTTGGGCAGACCTGCCATCGCGTACGACGGATCGATCGTCAGCCCGGTTCCGAGGCCGACCTCGATCCGCCCACCGGAGATGTGATCGAGGGTCAGTGCCTGGCGGGCATGCATCGCCGGGTTGCGCAACGGGATCTGGGCCACGCACGTCGTCAGCCGGATCGTGCTCGTCGCCGAAGCCAATCCCGCCAGCACCGTCCACGACTCGAACCATGGGGCGGGCGGGTTGGTCCAGTCGACGAAGTGGTCGGCGATGGCCACGACGTCGATGTCGAGCGCTTCCATCCGCTGCACCCGGCCGACCATCTCCGGCCACCCGACGCTGGGCAGGCAGAGCACATGGAAGCGAAGCGGGAATCCCATGCCCAACCCTCGCACAGCTCGCCCGGCACGTGCTCCGCAGATGATGATTCGCGTCATGCCCCGCACCTACCTGGTCACCGGCGCCGCCTCCGGCATCGGCTTCGCGACCACCGAGTACCTACGCGCCCGTGACCATCGGGTGATCACGCTCGACCTCCACGACGCCGACGTCGTCGCCGACCTCTCCACGGCTGACGGTCGGGCCGCCGCTGTCGCCGGCGTGATCGAACACGCCGGGGGAACGCTCGACGCCGTCATCGCGTGTGCCGGCACGGCGGTGATGACGGGGTTGGTGATGCGGGTCAACTACTTCGGCACGATCGCCCTGCTCCAAGGCGTGCGCCCCCTGCTGGCGACGTCTGGTTCGCCGCGGGTCGTGGTGATCGCGTCGATCGGCGTCGTGTTCAGCGCCATCGACGCAGCCGTCGAGGCATGTCTGGCCGGCGACGAGGAGGCTGCCGCAGCGGCGGCGGAGACGAACCCGATCCTGGCGTACCCGTCGTCGAAGCGGGCGTTGGCGAGATGGGTGCGCCGCACCGCGCCGTCGGCCGACTGGGCCGGTGCCGGGATCGCGCTCAACGCGATCGGGCCGGGCACGGTGGAGACGCCGATGATCCAGGAGCTGCTCGACGATCCCGCCGGGCTGGCGATGATCGACTCCGGCGTGCCGATGCCGCTGTCCGGGCATGCTCAGCCGGGCCAGATCGCGCCGGTGCTCGCGTTCCTCACGTCGGAGGAGAACACGTTGATCACGGGTCAGGTGCTCTTCGTGGACGGCGGAGCGGACGCGCTGATCCGCGGCGACGACATCTGGTGACGGGCACGGTCAGCCGATGTGGCCGGCACCGCCGTCGGCGGTGATCGAGATGCCGGTCAGGTAGCCGGCGTCGTCACTGCACAGGAACACGGCGACGCGGCCGATGTCGGCCTCCGGGTCGCCGAAGCGGCGCATCGGGATCTCGCTCAGCACGCGTTCGTACACGGCGGGTTCGTCGGTCTCGAGCTGCTCGAGCGCCGGGGAGTTCGACAGCGGGAGCAACGCGTAGACGCGGATCCCGTCGGCCGCCCATTCGACGGCTGCCGCGCGGGTGAGGGTGCGGGTGTCCTCCTTGATGGCCGCGTACACCCCTGCACCCGCTGCGTTCGGCTTGATGCCGGAGCGGCTGCCGAGGTTGATGATCACCCCGTTGCGGCCGGCCAGATGCGGATGGCAGGCGCGCATGAACCGCAGCGTTGCCAGCGGACCGGATTCCCAACCCGCTCGGTAGGCATCGTCGGAGACGTCGAGGATCCGCCCACGCGGCACCTCCTGCGCGTTGTTGACCATGATGTCGATCCGGCCGAAGCGTTCGATCGTCGCGGCCACGCACGACTCGACATCCGCCGCCACCTTCACGTCGCACGCGACCGGCATCGCCGACCCGCCGCGCCCCGCGATCTCATCGGCGGCGTCGACGCATTTGTCGAGCGTCCTCCCGGCGATCACCACGGACGCGCCCTCCGCGGCGAGCGCGAGTGCGATGCCCCGGCCGACACCCTGGCCGCCGCCGGTGACGATCGCGACCTTGCCGTCGAGCACGCCCATCGGCTACTTCGACCCGTCGAGGATGTCGCTGAAGCCCCACTGGGTGTGAGGCCCGAAGATGATCTGCTCGAAGATGCCGATGCCCACCTTGTCGCCGATCCGGGCGCGCACGAGGTGGTGCACGTGCTGATGGCTGGGGTCGAGCGGGGCGACGTCGGCCATGTTCCAGTCCTCGC
>JAOBWQ010000048.1 GCA_025463425.1 Ilumatobacteraceae bacterium
CTGGCCCGCAACTTCCGTCGTCTCGCGGGCTTCGACGACGCAGAGATCGCCGATCTCGTCGACATCGCCGCCCAGGCCTACGCCGAGGCACAGGCCAAGTCACACGCCGCCGCTGCTGCGGTCAGCAACTGAACCTCGACTGAAGGCGTTGGTTGCTCTGACCGCACTGGCTCTCTACGACCTGCACAAGAACTGGGCATGGTTCGTCATCATCGGCAACGGCTTCGCAGGTGTGTGGTCGCTCCTGGCTCACAAGTACACCGCGCTGCGGACGCGTGCCCTGTGGTGGTTCATCGGACTGGCCGAGGTCGCGATCTTCGTTCAGGTTGCGATGGGCGTCGCCTTGGTCAACAAGTACAAGTACACGTTCCCGAAGTTCCACGCGTTCTACGGGTTCGTCGCGATCATCGCGGTCGCGATCATCTACAGCTACCGGCCGCAGCTGAAGGGCAAGACCTACCTGCTCTACGGCGGCGGCGGCCTGTTCTTGATGGGTCTCGGCATCCGCGCGATGATCGTCGGCCAGTAGCCGGAAAATCCTCCGCAGCGCGACGGATCGACGACTCGAGCAGCGTCGAGCAAGATGTGCAGGCAGGGGTGGTTGTCCAAGGGAGAGCGGTGCTGACCGACGCCGAGGTGCTCGAGTTCTACGACCGGGCCAGCGGCGAGGTGTACCGGTACGCGAGTCGACTCGTCGGTGGCAACCGATCGCGCGCGGACGATCTCGTCCAGGAGACGTTCCTGACCCTGGTCCGACAGGTGCGTTCGGGTCGGGACGAACCGGTCGATGTCGGGTGGGCGATCACCACCTGCCGCAGCCGGTTCCTCGACCAGATCCGGCGCAGCGAGCGCGCCGAGCGGACCCAACCTCGCGCCTTCGAACGTCGCGACACAGGTGAGCTCGGCGCGCCATCGCCGGCGACCGAAGCGCTGTTCCGGCTCGGCGATGCACAGCGCGCCGCGTTGGTGCTGCGCTACATCGACGACATGACCGTGGCCGAAGTCGCCGCTGCGCTCGGTCGCAGCGTGCACGCCACCGAATCTTTGTTGGTCCGGGCGCGCGAGGCGCTGCGGACCGAGTACACCGGGATGAACGGAGCGGAGTGATGCACGACGACGAGTTGAAGAGGCTCCTCGATCAGTCGGGCGACGCCATGCCGGCCAGCAGCCGCGCCTCCATCCGTACGACGATCGCCTCGGCGCTGGAGCAGACCCCGGTGATCCAGGGTGGTGGCGCAACGACGGCGACGGAGGTCGTCGTCGAGCCGATCGCGATCGGCGCCGCAGTTTCTCGACGCGCGCAGCGCCGTTGGTTCGCCATCGTCGGCGCCGGCGCGGTGGCCGCTGCGGCCGTTGCTGTGTTCGTCGTGGCCAACCGTTCCGATCGCATCTCGGTCACTGACCCGAACCCCACCGCCCCGGTGGCGACGGTCAGCCCGACGGCGAGCACGGCACCGACGTCGCAGACGTCGCAGACGTCGGTGACGCCATCGCCGACGACGGCCTGGATCCCCGCAGGCCCGGGCACGTCCTCGACGCTGCCGCCCGGCTCCACGGATGGGGAGGCCACCACGTCACCGCCGAGCGAACCGACGGCGACGACTGCGCCGACGATCGTCCTCCCTCCGGGCATGACCATTCCGAAGCTGACGCCGACCTCGGTGTCGTTCCCGACCGTGCTCGATGGTTGGTACGTCGGCAGCTCCGACACCCCTGACGGCTCGGCAGCAACGGTGCTGCTGCACACGACAGATGGTGGCGTCACGTGGGAGACGATCGATCTTCCGTCTCCGCTGTCGGCGACGGTCGGTTCGTTGTCCGTTGACTTCGCCGACGACCACAACGGCTGGCTGCTCGGCAACGACGCGGACGGAACCGGTGTGCTGCTCGCCACCCATGACGACGGTGCCACATGGGCCGTCGTCACGCTCGACTCCGGGAGTGCATCGCCGATGGCGATCGCGGCAGCAGACGCGAACGTGCACGTGGTCGCGTTCGATTCGGCTGCGGACGGCTCCACGACATTGCGGATCTTCACGTCGGCGGTCGCGTCGGACGATTTCGTCGCGTCGGACCTCGCCATCCAGCCCGGCGCCGGCCCGGTGTTCGATGCCTCGATCGCGCTGGGTGGCACGAAAGGTTGGATCACCTACAACGACCGAGTGCTGACCGATGCCGCTCGCCTCGTCGACGGCCGATGGGTGGCGTGGCAACCTCCGTGCTCCGTCACCGACCCCGACGCAGACGTCGCATCGGTGGCCGCGACGTCCGACGGGACGACCGTTGTCGTGGCGTGCACACGCTCCGACTTCGCCGAACCGCCGGTCTCGATCCGCCTGGCCCGTTCCACCGATGGTGGCACGGTGTTCGGGGAGACCAGCCCGTTGCCGGCCAGCTCCCAGGCCGGCGACGGGACGGGCACCACACCATCGGTGTCGTTCATCGTGCTGCCCGACGCGGGCACGATCGTCGTCGGCTACGAGCGTTCCGACGCACGGTTCTCGATCGTGCGCTCCACGGACGACGGCAGCACATGGAACGAAGTGCAGCGGTTCAGCGAATCGTCGCAGCCGCCACCTGCGTACGAGTACACGATCACGTCGTTGCCGGGTGCGCCGATCGTCGTGGAGACCCCGCCGGGGATCGGTATCGTCAGCACCGACCGTGGCGCGACCTGGGCACCCCTCACGGCTGCGGCCGTGGGCACAGCGAACAGCTCAGATCTCCGCCAGATCGATCTCGAGACCGGGCGGATCTTCGGCTTCGGTGCCGGCAACGCCCCGGACGCGAACAGCCCCAGTCCGGACACGCTGCTCGCAGCGGTCATCCCGGTGCTCGGCCAGCCGAGCCTCGACACCGGCTGGTACACGGTCCCGACGCGTCCGGATCAGAGCGAAGCGAACTGCTGGGTCGGTGCCCGCGTGCGGGTGATCATCTGGGGCGATCTGTCGTTCCTGTTCGGCGACGACGGCACCCACCAGGTGCTGACCAACTGGCAGATCGG
>JAOBWQ010000074.1 GCA_025463425.1 Ilumatobacteraceae bacterium
CCGGGTGCCGGTCGTTCCTAGACGGGGCAGATCAACCCGGCCGATATCGTCCGCCAGATGTGCACCAACGCCAACATCGTCCGCCTCTTGACTTCGAACTCGGTGCCATTGGATCTGGGACGGACGCAACGACTCGCGTCCGACGCCCAATACAAATCCCTGTTGGCCCGCGACGGTGGCTGCCGATTCGAGGGCTGCAACATGCCCGCCGACTGGTGCCAGGTCGACCACATCCACGAATGGACCGCCCAAAACGGGCCGACCGATCTTCACCTGTTGGTGTTGTGGTGCGTCTACCACCACAGCTTCCGACACCGACCCGACGTCCACCTCCACGGCGACGCCAACAACCTCTCCATCACCCTTCCCGACGGTCGCACCATGCCACTCCCCGCCCGCGGACCCACCTCGCAGAAGAGGGCCGCATGAACGTGCGCACTCGACCGTGGTGTGACGTCAGCTCAGGGCAATCGACCAGCGGCCGCGCGGAGCGCTGCTTCTACGCGGGCCAGGGTCGCGTCGGCGTGCGGCACGCTGCGGGTCACGAACTCGACCCGGCGCCGGTGTCCGATCTCCACACGTCGGCTGATCGCGATCGGCGCGGGAACGTCGACCAGAGCCAACGACGGGAGCATCGTGACGGCATTGGTCGCGGTGATGACGTCGAATGCCACACGGTGGTCGTCGCTCTCGACGATCACGTCCGGTTCGAACCCCGCTGCAGCGCAGATCGTGCGGATGGCTCGGCCGAGGCGGCTGTTCACGCCACCGAGCACCCAGGGAGCGTCCGCGCACGCCAGCAGCGAGCGTGGACGCCGACCGGGTCCATGGACGAGGCGGATCGGTTCGATCAACAGCGTCGCCCGGTCGAAGCGAGCGGATGCGGGTCGGTCCCCATCGCGGCCAGCATCTCGGTCGACGACGCGGCTGCGTCGACCCGTGGCTGGCTGGTCGTCGTAGCGATCGACGATCGCGGCGTCGATCGCGCGGGCGACGAGGTCGGCCAGGGCGTGCTCGGGCTCGAGGTCGACGATCTGCAACCGCACGCTGGGCGCGAGGCGCGCCATCGCCGGCAGCACGATCGACGTGATGGCCGTCGGGAAGGCAGCGAGACGCACGGTGGTCGGGGCGGGGTGGGCATCGCCGAGGTCACGGCTCACGTCGTCGACGGCGCTGCGCAGCAGATCGAGGATCACGCTGGTCCGGTCGCGCAGCAGCCGACCGGCGGGGGTCAGCACCACGCCACGGTTGGAACGCTCGATCAGCGTCGCGCCGATCTCGCGCTCCAGGGTCGACATCTGCTGCGACACCGCAGAAGGCGTGTAACCGTTCGCCCGCGCGGCACCGGCGATTGTGCCGTGAGTGGCGACGGCGTGGAGCAGTCGCAGGCGCTCGATGTTCGGTGCCATCAGCTGAGCTGGTGGCCATGCTGAGAATCCATTGCTTTTCATGATGGCAGCTCCATGACACCATCGCGGGATGAGCACCACGACCAGCCCTCAGGCGACCCCCGAGACGACACCCGGACGCGCATGGCTGGCCGCAGATTCGCACCGGCGCGAGGCGGCGATCCTCGAGGCGCTGGCGGAGGCGGATGCTGATGGAGTCCAGGCGCGCATCGATGCGCTGATCGACCGCAACCGCGTCATCCACGAGTGGGAGAGCCTGAACCTCAACCCCGCCTCGAACGTGATGAACCCACGGGCCGAAGCCGCGCTGGCGGCCGGCCTCGGCACCCGGGCGTCACTCGGGCATGCGGGCGGCAAGTACGAGATGGGTCTCGAGGCGATCGAGGAGATCGAGGTCATCGCCGCCGATCTCGCCTGCCGGGTGTTCGGCGCGCGGTATGCCGAGATCCGGGTCGGGTCAGGCGCGCTGGCCAACCTGTACGCGTTCATGGCGACGTGCCAACCCGGGGATTCGATCATCGTCCCGCCGGCCACGATCGGCGGGCACGTCACCCACAGACCCGCAGGTGCAGCGGGGCTGTACGGGCTTGACGTCCACGAGTGCCCGATCGATGCCGAGCACTTCACGGTCGATCTCGACGCCCTCGCCGAACTCGCCGAGGCGGTGCGGCCGAAGTTGATCACGATCGGTACCAGCCTGAACCTCGCCCCGCACCCGGTGCAGGAGATCCGCGCGATCGCCGACGGTGTCGGTGCCGCCGTGCTGTTCGACGCGGCGCACGCCTGCGGGATGTTCGCCGGGCGGATCTGGCCGAGCCCGCTCGACCACGGCGCCGACCTGATGACGATGAGCACCTACAAGAGCCTGGGTGGACCCGCAGGTGGACTGGTGCTGACCAACCGTGCCGACCTCGCCGAGAGGATCGACGCGATCGCCTACCCGGGCCTCACTGCCAACTTCGACGCCGGCAAGACGGCGGCCCTGGCGATCACGATGCTCGACTGGCTCGAGTTCGGTCCCGCGTACGCGCGGATGATGGTTGCCACCGCTGCGGCGTTAGCAGCGTCACTCGAGGCGGAAGGGCTGCCGGTGCATCGCACGGGTGCCGGCCCGACGACCTCGCATCAGCTCGCCGTGGACGCATCGTCGTGGGGCGGCGGGCACCAGGCAGCGCTGATCCTGCGCGAGGCCAACCTGTTGGCCTGCGCGATCGGACTGCCGGGTGGCGGCGAGATGGGTGGTCTGCGGATCGGCACGCCGGAGATCGTGCGCTGGGGCATGACCGTCGCGGACATGCCCGAGCTCGCCAACCTGATCGCCGACGGGCTGCGTGGCGATCCTCGATCCGTCGCTCCACGGACCAGTGCGTTCCGCCAGCGCTTCACCGACCTCCACTTCATCCGCGCCTGAGGGCGGCGCAGCACGTCCGACGCAGCCGGCCTACTCCTTCGAGGCGACGGCGTTCGGCACGACGTTCATCTTCGGCACGTACTCCGCTGCAACGACCTCACGCGCCTCGCCGCCCAGCGTCGTGCGCAGGTAGGTGCGGCAGGTGTCGCATGGACCGTAGAAGCGCGCCGTCGCGGCCTCGTGACATCGCGGGCAGGTGAACGACAGGGCATCGGTGACGAGTTCCATGGCCCTGCCACCGTACCCCGGGGACGCCTGCGGGGCGCTACGTTCAGGCGATGCCAACAGCCCACAACGGTGACTGCGAGATCTTCTACGAGATGTTCG
>JAOBWQ010000080.1 GCA_025463425.1 Ilumatobacteraceae bacterium
CTGCCGACGTCCTGGTCCTGTTCGGCGCCACGGGAGATCTGAGCAAGAAGAAGCTGATGCCCGCGCTGTACAACCTGCAGCGCCACGGCCGGCTCACCGTCCCCGTGATCGGCGTCGCGCGCAGCGACTGGAGCGACGCGGCGTTCCGCCAGCACGCCCAGGAGTCGATCCTCACCGAGATCCCCGACGCCGACCCCGAGATCATCGCCGCGGTGTGCAAGCGGCTCGATCTCGTCCAGGGCGACTACGCCGATCCGAAGACGTGGCAGACGCTCGTCCACAAGCTCGACCACTACAAGTCCGAGCACGCCGTGTTCTACATGGCCATCCCGCCGAACATGTTCCCCACCGTCGCGGAGTCGCTGGCCTCGGTCGGGCTCAACGACCGTGGACGGATCGTGGTCGAGAAGCCGTTCGGTCGCGACCTCCAGTCGGCCCGCGACCTCAACGTCACGCTGCACAAGGTGTTCCCCGAGGATCGCATCTTCCGGATCGACCACTACCTGGGCAAGGAAGCCGTCGAGGACCTCCTCGTGTTCCGTTTCTCGAACACGCTGCTCGAGCCGATCTGGAACCGCAACTACGTCCGCAGCGTGCAGATCACGATGGCCGAGAGCATCGGCATCGAGGGTCGGGGAAGCTTCTACGACGGCGTCGGCGCCATTCGCGACGTCGTCCAGAACCACCTGATGCAGGTCCTCGCGCTGTGCGCGATGGAGCCACCGGTCGGCCCCGACAGCAGCTACCTCCAGGACGAGAAGGCCAAGGTCTTCGCGGCGATGCGCCCGATCGATCCGGACATGCTCGTGCGCGGCCAGTACGTCGGCTATCGCGACGAAGCCGGTGCCGATCCGAACTCCTCGATCGAGACGTTCGCCGCGATCAAGCTCGAGATCGACTCGTGGCGCTGGGCCGGTGTGCCCTGGTACATCCGCGCCGGCAAGGCGCTCGCATCAGCGGCCACCGAGGTGGTCGTCGAGTTCCGCGAGCCGCCGAGCATGCTGTTCGACGAGAACGGTGGGCCGCCGCCCGGGCGCAACCTGGTCCACTTCCGCCTCGGCAAGAAGGACGGTGTCACGTTCTCGTTGCAGGCCAAGACACCCGGGCCTCACCTCGACAGCCAGAACGTCGACGTCGCCGTCGACTTCGCCGCCGCGCTCGGCGAGCGCCGCGAGGCCTACGAGCGACTGCTCGACGACGCGCTCGCCGGGTTGCCGCGCCGGTTCGCGCGTGAGGACATCGTCGAGCTGACGTGGCGGGTCATCCAGCCCGCGCTCGACACGCCGGGCCCGGTGCACCCGTACTTCCGCGGCTCATGGGGTCCCGCCGAGGCCGACCGGATCCTCGGCGGCGACGCCTGGCTGCCCGTCACGGGCTGATCGACGACGTGCACCGACTCCCGATGCTGGAGGTGACCTCGTGCTCGAGGTGCGCGGCCTGACCAAGAGCTTCGGGCCTCGGCGCGTCCTCGACGACATCGATCTCGACATCCGTCCGGGCGAGCTCGTCGCGCTCGTCGGCGAGAACGGCGCCGGGAAGTCGACGATGGTCAAGTGCATCGCCGGCATGCTCACCCCCGATCGCGGGTCGGTGACCGTCAGCGGCGACGGACGACTCGCCGTGGTGTGGCAGGACCTCGCGCTGTGCGACAACCTCGACGCCGTCGCGAACATCTTCCTCGGTGTGGAGCGCGGTCGGCTGCGCCTCGACGATTCCGGGATGCGCCGCGAGACCCAACGCATGCTGAGCAGCCTCGGGTTGCGCGTCGGCGACCTGTCGACACCGGTGGGCCTGCTGTCCGGCGGCCAGCGTCAGATGGTGGCGGTCGCGCGTTCGCTGATGACCGGTGCCGAGGTGCTCCTGTTCGACGAGCCCACGGCAGCCCTCGGTGTCTCGGAGACCGCGGTCCTCGAGCAACTGCTCCGCCGGCTGCGCGCGGCCGGGATCGCGCTGCTGATGGTGTCGCACCGCATCGAGCAGGTCTTCGCGCTGGCCGACAGGATCGCGATCATGCGTCACGGTCGCATCGTCTCGATCGTCTCGCCGCTCGAGGTGCACCCCGACGACGTCGTCGCGATCATGGCCGGGGCGAAGACGGAGAGCACTGCGCGTCGTCAGCTCTCCCAGCTGCGCAGCCTGGTCGACCAGCTCGCCGAAGTCGAACCGAGCGCGTCCTTGCCACTGATCCTCACGTCCTTGTCGCGCTCACTGTCGACGTCCACGCTCGGCCTGTGGATGGTGGTCGAGTCCGTCAGCGGACCGCCCACCCTCGTCCTCACCGCCGAGGTCGGGCTCACCGACGAGCGGCGGTTGCGCCTCCGTCAGGTGCCGATCGGTGTGGAGGGAGGCGTGCTCGGCACCAGTGCCCTCGGCTCGATCAGCGTCGTGACGAACGCCGACCTCGATCCCGTGATCAGCGGGCTGAGTGCCAGCGGCTGGGCTGTCCCGGTGGTCGGCGCACCCAGCCCGCGCAACCCCAGCGGCGTGCTCGCCGTGATCGCCGGCTTCGGAGATCGCCTCGGCCATCCCGGTGAGGCCCAACTGGAGCTCGTCGAGCTGCACGCCAACCTGGCCACCGTCGCGATCGAGCGCGAGTCCATGCTCGAAGAACTGACCCGGCGCAACCACTTGCTCGAGTCGCTGCGCGGTCTGCTCGATCGCCTCGCCGGTCCCGAGCAGGCATCGGGTCTGAGCTCGGCATTGCTACCGCTGCGCGTTGCCACGGGTGCCGACACGATCGCGCTGGTCGAGGTGATCGGCGAGGAGTTCACGGAGCGGGCGATCACGAGCGTGCACCCCGACGCATCGAGCATCGAGCACTTCGCCGAGGCACGGCGCCTCGCGCTGCTGCCATTGGCCAGCACGCACCGGACGCAGATGGTCGACGACTGCGTGGCGGGCATCAGCATCGCCACGGGCGAGGGCCGCGTGCTGCTGCTGGCGCGCTGGTCGACACCGCAGCAGATCAGCCCGGAGACCCTCGACCTGCTCGAGGACGCATCCCGATCACTCGCCCTCGCGCTGGAGCGGCAGGTGGCCGAGCACGCGACACAGGAGACCCAGACCCTGCGGCGCGCCAACTCGATGCAGCGCGAGTTCCTGCACCGCCTCAGCCACGAGCTACGCACGCCGCTGACGGCGATACGCGGCTTCGCCGACTCCCTGCGCCACACCGACGTCGACTGGGACGACGCGTCGCACGATCTGTTCCTGGAGCGGATCTCGACCGAGTCGTCACGGATGGGCCGGCTCGTCGCGGACCTGCTCGACTCGTCGGCCATCGAGACCGGACAACTGCGCCTGCAGATGGACTGGTGCGATCTGTCGCTGGTGATCGACGAGGCGATCACGGTGGTCAGCGGCGCCGCGGAGCACGTGCACGCCGAGGTCGTGGCCGGGTTCCCGCCGGTGTGGGCCGACCACGACCGGATCGAACAGATCCTCGTCAACGTGATCGAGAACGCGCTCCGCCACGGCCGGCCGCCGATCGCCGTGCACGCCGAGGTCGATGCGTTCGGCGAACACGTGGTGATCTCGGTGATCGACAGCGGTCCGGGGTTCGCCGACACGATGGGCGAGCGCGCGTTCGAGCCGCACAACCGGGCGAGCGACTCGCCGGGCGCCGGGCTGGGGCTCACCATCGCGCGTGGCCTCGCGGTGGCCCACGGAGGCACTCTGGAGCGCGCACCGGAGATCGCCCCGAGCTGCATGGTCCTGCGCCTCCCGATCGAGCCCGAGGCGCCACCGGACCGTCACGACGACGAGCAGGCCGAGGCACGGTCGTGACCGAGCCGACGACGGTACTGGTGGTCGAGGACGACCCGAACATCGTCGACCTCCTCCGCTCGAACCTCGCGGTGCGCGGCTACCGGGTGATCGTCTCGACCACCGGTGCCGACGCCGTGCAACTGCTCACCGACGAGCGGCCCGACGTCGCATTGATCGACCTCACCCTGCCGGCCGCCGACGGGCTCGACCTGTGCCGCTCGTTCCGCGAGCGCTCGGCCATCGGGTTGATCGTCGTCTCGGCGCGCGGCCGCGAGGACGACAAGGTGCGCGCCCTCAACCTCGGCGCCGACGACTACCTCACCAAGCCGTTCGGCATCGAGGAGCTGCTCGCGCGGATCAACGCCACGTTGCGCCGCAGCCGTCCGCAGCCGACCACCGCCACCGACGCGCCGCTGCGGATCGGCGATCTGGTGATCGACCTCGGCGCCGAACGCGTCGAGCGGGCCGGCATCCTCGTTCGCCTCACGCCGACCGAGTTCGCGCTGCTCCGCGAGTTCGTCCTCAACCCGGGCAAGCTGCTCACCCACGCCGTGCTCCTCCGCCGGGTGTGGGGGCCGGGCTACGCGACCGAGACCGAGTACACCCGGGTGTACGTGCGGCGATTGCGCTCCAAGCTCGAGGCCGCCGACGGCCCGCCGTTGATCCAGACCGAGCCCCGGCAGGGCTACCGCTTCGTCGGTGTCATCGCAGCCACCGAGAACGACGAATTGCCGTAGCACCTGCTCGTTTACATCTCGTTCACAGCCGCAACCGAATGTTCATGACTTGTTCACACGGCGATTCGTACTGTGCCAGCGAACGCCGTATCGACACGGCGATGTACACAGGGGGAACCTATTTTGATCAAGAGACGATTTGCACGCGCCACGTGCCTGGCCATGGTGGGCACGTTCATCCTCGCCTCGTGCGGGAGTGACAGCAAGAGCTCATCGAGCACCGCCGCCGCCACGACGGTCGCCAGCACCGCCACCACCACTGCTGCCGGCGGTTCGACCGCAGAATCCACCGCGACCACGGGTGGCGCATCGGGCAGTGGCACGATTGGTGTGATCTTGCCGGACTCGAAGTCGTCGGTTCGTTGGGAGACGGCTGACCGCAAGTACCTCGAGGCTGCGATCACGGCTGCTGGTTTCACGGCTGACATCCAGAACGCCG
>JAOBWQ010000112.1 GCA_025463425.1 Ilumatobacteraceae bacterium
GGTGATTCGGTGGGATGAATCGTGGTTGGTGGTGGGTATTGGTCGATCGGCGCCCGCCGATGCTGAGCGGACGTGCTGCAAGATTATCCGCGCCCACGCACGTCGGCAACCTCGCATGTCACAAAACTTGAGTGATGTCGACTCAACTTCTGCGAGGTGCAGCGGTGCATCGCCGCTGTAACGAACGGAAGTCCCACGCTCACCATGTTCCAGTGGCGGATCGACTGCCACATGAGCAGTGAGGAGCGATCATGCGTCGTCTCAAGTTCGTCCAAACCGCGGTGGTGACAGCCGTCGCGGCAGCCACCCTCGTCGGGGTCGGGGTCATCCAGAGTGCTGGAGCCATCGGTGCCGGAACCGTCTCGTCGTTCGTGCCGATCGTGCCGTGTCGATTGATCGACACCCGCACCGACACCACCGTCGGGACGCGCAACACCCCGATCCAGCCGGCCGAGACGGCAACCTTCGCCGTCTGGGGCACCAATGGCAACTGCACCATCCCGAACACCGCCACGGGCATCGTCGCCAACGCCACCGCCGTCAACCCCACGACGGCGAGCTTCGTGACGATCTTCCCCAGCGACGCCACCCGACCCACGACCTCGAACCTGAACGTCGTCGCGGCGAGCCCGCCGACGCCCAACCAGGTCACCGTCGGGCTCTCGGCCACCGGCCAGCTCAGCGCCTTCAACCAGAAGGGCACGCTGGACTTCGTGCTCGACATCGTCGGCTACTACCAGGCAGCGGCAACCACACCGACGACCCCGACGCCCGTCCCGGTCACCCAGTACTTCAGCGGATCCGACACCGGCTTCCAGTACAACAACTCCGTCGGCGGCGTCGTCTACAACAGCAACAACTGCGTCACCTTCACGTCGTTCCTCCAAGGGGCGTTCATGCCGTTGGACCTGCCGATCGGAGCCAAGGTCAGCGCCATCCAGATCCGATACGTCGACAAGTCCGCCGGGGCCGTGAACATCACGCTGCACAACGGAGAGCCCGGCCTGACCGACACGATCGTCGGCACGACCCTGGTGACGATCGGGACCAACGCCACCGACTTCCACCGCAGCGACGACTTCAACCTCGGAGCCACGCCGGCGGCGGTCAGCACGACGTCGACCTACTGGCTGACGATGCTCAGCGCCATCGGTACGGGTGGCGGGGCGAACGTCGACTTCTGTGGGGCCCTGGTCACCTACACCCTGTAGTTCCCCTGGAGACCTGACGAGCGGAGGGATTGCGAGCCGACATGCGGCCGCAATCCCTCCGCAGTCGTTTTCGGGCTGCGTCCGATTCAGAGGGTGAATCGGCCCTTGCCCATCTGGTCACGGATGGTGACGACAGCAGGGTTGGTCAGGCTGCGGCGCTGCCAGTTCGCCCCGTCGACGACGAGCGTGTGACCGCTGATGAAGCGGGCGTACGGCGATGCCAGGAACGTGGCAGCCCACCCGAGCTCACGTGGCGCTCCGACTCGCAGCGCCGGCTGGCAGGCGTCCTTGTCGTTGGTGCGCGAGAGGTTGCCCTTGATGTCGGCCGTCATGTCGTCGTGCGGCATCAGTCCCGGGACGAGGCAGTTGACCTGGATGCCGTACGGACCCCACTCGACGGCCAGGCTCTCGGTGAGGTTGACGATGCCCGCCTTGGCGGCGGCCGAATGGGCGAACCCCGGCCCGCCCGTCCAGGCGTAGGTCGCGCCGATGTTGATGATCGAGGCGGGAGTTCCGGCAGCGAGGTGACGACGGCCGAACTCGCGGGAGCAGAAGTAGGTGCCGTTGAGCGTGATGTCGATCACGGTGCGCCACGCGTTCGGCGACATGTCCTCGGCCGGCACCGGGAAGTTGGCGGCAGCGTTGTTGACGAGCACCGACGGATGGAACCCGGCCTCGGCAGCAGCGTCGAAGGCGGCAGCAATCTGGTCCGGCTCACGGATATCGCACGCCACGGTGAGGCATCTCGCGCCGATCTCCTCCATCGCCTCGCCGCCCGCCGCGAGGTGCTCGGGTTTGCGCGAGGCGATCACGATGCCCGCACCGAGCCGGGCGAACTCCGCCGCGATCGCCTTGCCGAGCCCGGTTCCCGCACCGGAGACGAACACGTCGATGCCGTTGAACGTGCCGGCGGGCAACGCGGACGCGCCAGGCGGCGGCGCAGCCGGGAGACCGGGAAGTTCGTTGCCGCCGTTGTCGGTACCGGGCATGTTCAGCTCCCCGTGTAGTGACCGGGCCGGCTCTCGGCGCGCGCGGCGCGGAGCTCGGCCATGTCGTCGGATCGGCTCAGGTAGGTCTGGTAGATCATCTCGTCGTCCATCGACGCCCGGATCGCCGGCCGCGACAGGTGGCTGATGATCAGCCGCGACAACTTGATGGTCGCAGTCGGAGCGGCGGCGATCTGCTCGGCCATCTCACGCGCGGTCGAGTCGAGCTCGTCGAGCGGTACGACGCGGCTGACGATGCCGTGGTGCAGCGCTTCCTCGGCCGACAGGATGCGTCCGGTCAGCACCATGTCGCTGACGACACCGGGCCCGCAGATCTGCTGCAGCACGGCGATCCCGCCGGTGTCGGGGATCACCCCGTGGGTGACCTCCGGCAGACGGAAGCGGGTTCCCTCGGCGGCGATGCGGATGTCGGCCAGCAACGCACGCTGGAACGAGCCGCCCATCACCCAGCCCTTGCACGCGACGATCATCGGCTGGTCCATCTGCCACAGCTGCTGGATGCCGCGATGTCCCCGGCGCATCAGCTCGTGGTGTGACATGTCCGTCTTGTTGGTGCCGATCGAGCCGACGTCGCGGCCCGACGACCACGACTTGCCCTCACCGCGCCAGACGATGGCGCGAACGGATGGCGGGATCGAACCGAGGATGTCGAACAGCTGCGCGTCCATCTCGTCGTCGAACGCGTTGTGCTTCTCCGGATTGATGTTGGTGATCGTCGCGATCGCCCCATCGATGTCGAGCGTGACTGCTCCTGCCATGCGGCGATGATATGGAGCCGTGCGCACGGCGCTCCTACCGGATCACTGGCGGCGCCGCCCGGCGGCCATGGCCGTTAGCGTTCGGCGGATGCAGATCTCCGACCTTCGCATCTTCACCGAACCGCAGCAGGGCGCCACCTACGACACGCTCCTCGCCGTCGCGAAGCGCACCGAGGCACTCGGCTTCGGCGCGTTCTTCCGCAGCGACCACTACGTCGCGATGGGCGGGTCCGATGGTCTGCCCGGGCCGAGCGATGCGTGGATCACGCTCGCCGGCCTGGCGCGCGACACGTCGACCATCCGGCTCGGCACGCTCGTGACGCCGGTGACGTTCCGGTTCCCGGGCGTCTTGGCGATCACCGTCGCCAACGTCGACCAGATGAGCGCTGGCCGGGTCGAGCTCGGCCTCGGCGCCGGCTGGTTCCCGAACGAGCACGATGCGTACGGCATTCCGTTCCCCTCGACCGGGGCACGTCGATTCGCTGGTCGATCAACTGGCCATCATTGATGGCCTCTGGAGCACTCCCGTCGGCGAGACCTTCAGCTACAGCGGGAAGGCGCACTCGGTGAAGGACTCCCCGGCACTGCCCAAGCCGGTCCAGCAACCGGTGCCGATCGTGATGGGCGGCGCGGGGAAAACCAAGACGCCCGCATTGGCCGCGAAGTACGCCGCCGAGTTCAACACCCCGTTCGTGCCGCTCGACTTCTTCGTCACCCAGACCGGCCGGGTACGCGAGGCGTGCGAGGCGATCGGGCGCGAGCGGCCGATGACCTACTCCGCCGCTCTCATCGTCTGTGCCGGTGCCGACGAAGCAGAAGTCGCCCGCCGAGCCGCCAAGCTCGGCCGTGAGCCCGCCGAGCTGCGCACCAACGGCGCCGCTGGCACCGCGCAGGAGGTCGCCGACAAGATCCTCGCCTACCACGCGGCCGGTGCCGACCGCGTGTACCTGCAGATCCTCGATCTCGACGACCTCGACCACCTCGACTTCATCGCCACCGAGGTCGCCCCGCTGCTGGTCTGAGTCCTGCTCATCCCAACGCAGTCA
>JAOBWQ010000126.1 GCA_025463425.1 Ilumatobacteraceae bacterium
GTCGTGCACGTAGCCGGCCGTGGCATGGAAGCGATGGTGGGCGGCGAGGGTGACGGCGAGCGCGTCGAGCTCGCGGAGCGCCGCCCGGGGACCATCGGTGTGTGCGACGGCCACGGCGCGGTTCAACCGCACGAGCGGGTTGTCACTGCGTTGCAAGAGAACGTTGTAGAGCGCGCGCAGCTGGTTCCAGTCGGTTGCCTCGTAGCTCGGCGCCTGATCGTGCACGGCAGCGACCGAAGCCTGCAGTTGGTAGTCGCCCATCGCATGATGCGCGAGCGCCGCGGTCAGCAGCTCGAGTCCCTCGGCGATCATCGCTCGGTTCCAGAGCCTCCGGTCCTGCAGATCCAGCGGGACGAGGTCGCCGTCGGTGGTGACGCGCGCCGAGCGCCTGGCGTCGGTGAGCAACAGCAACGCGAGCAACCCGCTGGTCTCGGGATGATCGACGAGGCGTTCGTGCAACAGGCGGGCCAGACGGATCGCTTCGTCGGCCAGATCGGCACGCGTGATGCGTGGACCGCTCGTGGCCGCGTGACCCTCGGTGAAGATCAGGTAGATGACCTGCATCACCGCTGGGAGTCGACCGTCGACGAGATCAGGTGGTGGTCGGCGGAACGGCTCGCCGGATCTGGAGATCACCGCCTTGGCCCGGCTGATCCGCTGCGCGACCGTGGCTTCGGGCTGGAGCAACGCGTCGGCGATCTCACGGGTGGTGAGACCGCCGACCGCGCGCAGGGTCAACGGAACGGCCGAGCTCGGGTTCAGCTCGTCGTGACAGCAGAGGAACAGCATCGCCAGCGAGTCATCCTCCGACGCCGCAGGTTCGTCAGGCAGGCTCGACCACGAAGCGATCAGCGACTCGCGTCGTCGACGTGCGCTGTCCTGGTGATGCCGATCGATCAGCCGCCGTCCGGCGACACGGACCAACCAACCGATCGGCCGGTCGGGCACGCCGCGCGCCGTCCAGGAGTCGAGCGCGACGAGCAACGAATCCTGCATTGCATCCTCGGCGTCGGCGAACCGTTCACCGCGCCGCAGCAACACACCCAGCGCCGCCGGGCCTGCGTCGCGGAGCAGTTGCTGGACGTCGGCAGCTCCAGCCCGATCGACCATCACTGCCTACGACGGATCCGGCGCGCCCAGGATCTGGCGTACCTCGATCGGCTGGCGGATCGGCGCGCCTCCGATGCCCGGCGCCGCCGAGATGCGGGCGGCGATCTCGACGGCCCGATCGAACGAGGTGACGTCGACCAATCGGTAGCCGGCAACGAGCTCCTTGGCCTCGGGGAACGGCCCGTCGGACACCACAGGCGGATGCTGCCCGTCGGAGGTGACCAAGCGTGCTTCGTCGGGACCGGCCAGACCCTGCGCGTCGACGAGCTCGCCCAGCGCGCTCAGCTCGGCGTTGAGTGCGATCTGGAACTCGATGTGGGACTGGATGTCGGCCTGGGACCACTCGTTGATCGGGCCCATGCCCGACTCGGCCGGACCGTAGTTCTGGAGGAGCATGAAACGCATCAGCGGCTCCGGCTCAACGGTCGTACGCGGCTTGGAGCGTGGCGATGTCGAGCTTGTCCATCGTCAGCATCGCGTCGATCGCCTGCTGCGCACGGACACGATCGGGTGACCCGAACAACGTGCCGAGCACGCTCGGCACGATCTGCCACGAGAGGCCGTAGCGGTCCTTCAACCAGCCGCAGCGACTGGGCGCACCGCCGTCTGCTGTGAGCCGCTGCCACAAGTCGTCGATCTCCTCCTGGGTCTCGACGCTGACGAAGAGCGAGATCGTCTCCGTGAACCCTGCGTGCACCGGGCCGCCGTTGAGCAGCATCAACTGCTGCCCGCAGAGCTCGATCGTCGCGCTGTGGATCGGCCCGTCTGATGCGCCGCCGTTGTCGGACGAGGCACCCGGGAAGATCGACGTGTAGTACGCGACTGGTTCGGCGAGATCTGTGTCGAACCAGAGGAATGGTGTGATGGACGGCATCGTGGGCCTCCTGGCCTGTCATTCGTCGCCCCCGAGTGGGTCGACACCAGTGTGTCCGAGCCGGTTCCCCGTTCTCGACAGGATCGGGCGAGAAACTTGCCGATTTGGTTTCCACCGCCGCCCGATCAGGCGACGGACCTTCCACTTGCCGGTTGTGAGTCGAACGTTTGTACCCCTTCTCCCCTTTGTGTGGGCGCCTGATTCGCCGGGGTTGATCGCGAGCACGCTCACCAGTACGTTCGTTGCGGGGCTACGGCGGGAGGCAATGATGAGTTCAGGTAGGTGGCGTCTGCATGTCGCGGCCAAGGGTGTCACGACGTCGAACCGTCCTCGTGCACTGGTGGTCGTCTGCGCTTGGTTGCTCGCCACCGTCAGCGCCGTTGCGCTCCCGGTCTCGCTGACTTCGGCCAACGCGAGCTCGGTTCCTGCGGCCGCGAGTTCGCCTGCGCACGCTCGCGGGATCGCACCGAAGCGGACCGACGACGATGGCAACCACGAAGGCCAGGAGCCGGAGAAGAACGGGCACTACTGCGACGGCTGCGTTCCGCCGCTCACCTACCTCGGTGGCCCCGTGATGGACACGACCGGGCCGGACGGAGTGACGATCACTCCCATCTACTGGGCTCCTCCCGATGCGCAGCCGTTCCCGGACGGTTACCAGTCGATCATCGACGGATACGTCGGCAACGTCGCCGCGGCAAGTGGAACGACGTCGAACACCTACTCGGTCGCGACGGAGTACTACCAGGAAGCGGGAGGGGCGAAGACCGGCGTCACCTATCACATCACTGCGGGCACGTCCGTCGTGGACACCCAGCCCTTCCCCGCAGACGGTTGCACCGTGCTGACCGGATACGACCGGTGCATCACGGATGGTCAGCTCGTCGACGAGCTCGCACGGATCACCACCGAGCTCGGGTTGCCGACCGACCTCAGCCACTTCTATCCGATGTTCTTCGGGCCTGGAGTGATGACGAGCGACGGCCCCGACTCGGACTCCGTGTCGGTGTACTGCGCGTACCACAGCGCTGCACAGGCGGGCGACAAGATCCTCGTCTACGGCAACGAGCCGTACGAGGAGAGCGGATGCGACGCGGGTCAAGCGCCGAACGGCAACCTGCAGGCCGACTCGGCGATCAGCACGCTGAGCCACGAGATCATCGAGGCTCTGACCGATCCAGCGGATCCGCGCGCATGGAATGACGGCACCGGCGCCGAGATCGCGGACGTCTGTGGCAACGACTACGGCGAGGCGCTCGGTTCGACCGATCCCAACAACGCCAGCGGCACTCAGTACAACCAGGTGATCAACGGCGGCATGTACTACACCCAGACCGAGTTCAGCAACCAGGCGTTCGCCACGCTGGGCATGGGTGAAGGCTGCGTTCAGAACGAGGACGCCATCTCCAAGCCGGTGCCGGTCCTGCGAACTGCGGTCGGCACGGTGTTCACCGAGGCGTACCCGAACGCGTTGAAGGCCGATGGCGCAGCGACGGCGGAGATCAACACGTTGG
>JAOBWQ010000147.1 GCA_025463425.1 Ilumatobacteraceae bacterium
TCGGTGGTCAGCTCGTGGGAACCGCTGCTGGCCGTCACCGGCACGCGCGCCCTGCACGAGTCGTTGCACGACTCGCCCGACGAGTCGTCGATCGTGCACTTCCTCATCGCCGACGAGCAGAACAGCAACTGCGTCGTGAACTGCGTCGCCCAGGCCCGCGAGAACCTCCGCTCCAGCCGCGAGGTCGTGCCACGCGAGGCGTGGAAGGTGGTCAACGACCTCTACCTGTATGTGGCGGCGCATCGCTCGGACGGCGTCAGCCGGCGCAGTCGCTCGCGCTTCGCCGACCGGGTGATCGCCGACGCACAGCGCCTCGATGGCGTCCTCAGTGCGACGATGAGCCGCGACCATGCCTATGAGTTCCTCCGCATCGGCCAGTCGATCGAGCGCGCCGACATGACCACGCGCGTGCTCGGTGTCCGCGCCGCGGCACTCGTCGGTGGCGACGGCGATCCGTTCGCCGAGGTGCAGTGGATGGGCGTGCTGCGGTCGCTGTCGGCGCTGCAGATGTACCAGCGCGCGACGCGTTCGCCGATCGACGGCACCGCGGTGATCGACTTCCTGCTCCACGATCGGGCCTTCCCGCGCAGCGTGATGTCGTGCCTGCAGACGGTCCGCGATGCGCTCTCCCGCCTGCCGCGGGGCGATCAGATGTCCGGTGTGCTCGCCGACGTGTTCGCCACAGCGGCGCAGGTCAGCGGCGACGCGCTCGACGGCGCCGAGCTCGATGCCGAGACCGAGCTGCTGCAGAGTGCCATCGGAAAGCTCCACCATGCGATCATCGCGACCTATGTCGGCACCAACGAGTAGCACGACGCTGCAGGGCTACGCAGTGCAACCCGATGGTTACGACGAGGCCGTCGGGCCGTCCGGAGAGTCGCGCCCGGCGTGGCGGGCGCTGTCGCGAACCATCGCCGCGATGACACCCTCCGATCTCGTCGCCCGTCAACGTCAGGCCGACCGGCTCGTCGAGGCCGAGGGCGCCAGCTACCTGTTCCACGACGAGGGAGCCGACTCCAGCCGGCCGTGGCGTCTCGACCCCGTGCCTCTGGTCATCGGCGGCATGGAGTGGGCCGAGCTCGAACGTGGCATCGCCCAACGGATGCGCGTCGTGTCGCGGTTGATCGGTGACTGCTACGGCGATCACCAGCTGCTGCGCGACGGGGTCGTGCCGGCCGGCGCGGTGTTCGGGTCTCCGGGCTACCTCCTGTCGGCGCACGGGTCGCGGCCGCCGAGCGCGTTGACCATCTACGCCGCTGATCTGCTGCGTCTGTCGACCGGCGAGTGGCAGGTGCTGCGCGACATCACCGACGCGCCATCCGGTGCCGGCTACGCGCTGGTCAACCGCAACGTGAGTGCGCAGCTGTTGCCCGATGTCGTGCGCGAGATGGCGCCACTGTCGTTGGCGTCGTTCTTCACGGACATGCGGTCAGCGCTCGATGCGACAGCGCCCAGTGATCGGTCCAGCCCGCGAACGGTGGTGCTGTCGCCTGGGTTCGGTCACCCCTCGTACTTCGAGCACAGCTACCTCGCCGCGCACCTCGGCTACCACCTCGCCGAGATCGGCGATCTCGTCGTCCGCCACGATCGCGTGTGGCTGCGCGCACTGAGCGGCCTGGAGCAGGTCGATGTCCTGCTCCGTCGCGTCGAGGGCAATGCGGTCGATCCGCTCGAGTCGGCAACGGGCGCGATGGGGGTGCCGGGGCTCGCCCGCTGTGCACGCGGAGCCGGTGTCGGGTTGGCCAACTCACTGGGGTCCGGTGTCGCTGCGTCGATGGCGCTGCTGCCGTTCATCGCCCCGATCGCGCAGGCATTCGGCGAGGATCTCCTGCTGCCGTCGCTGCGCACGCTGTGGTGCGGCGATCCCGCATCTCGCGCGGAGGTGCTGTCCGACCTCCGGCGGTTCGTGATCCATGACGTCGCCCGGCGCGGCCTGCCCGCCGCTGGTCAACCGCCCACCGTCTTCGGCTCGCAGCTGGACCCCGACGGCATCGCCCACTGGAGCACGTTGATCGAGTCCCAGCCGCACCGTGTCGTCGCACAGGAGAAGGCGACGTTCGCGACGTCGCCCGTGCTCGGTCCGTCCGGCATCCGGCCTGGCACGCTGGTGCTGCGTGTGCTGGCCGTCGCCGGCAAGCAAGGGATCAGCGTGATGCCGGGTGGTCTTGCTCGAGTGATGGACCCGAGCGTGCCGATCGTCAGCCAGACCACCGGTGTGGTCAAGGACGTGTGGGTGCTCGACGACCGCCCGGATCGGCCACTCCCGATCTCGACGCGCGTCGCTCGTTCGATGCCCCAGGTCGACCTGCGTGAGTCGCTGCCGACGCGCGCTGCCGAGGCGATGTACTGGGTGGGGCGGTCCGCCGAGCGGTCCGAAGCGATGGCCCGTGCCACCGCCTCCGCACTCGCGATCATGCAGGGCGATCCGCCGTTGCTCACCGTGCTCGATGGCGCGTGGAGGAGGCCGGTGGTCGCCGCGCTGCACGCGCTCGCCGGTCGCGGCACGAAGGTGCCCGGCGGCACCGAGCCAGGCCCGGCGGTCACACCCACCGAGGAGTTCCGTGCAGCCGTCTCCGCGACGCTGGTCGGCAGCTTCGGCCTGCCCGGATCACTGAGCGCGTTGTCGCGGGCAGCCAGCTCGGCACGTCAGTTCGTGAGCGCCACCACGTGGCGGGTGCTCGGTGAGCTGGACAACGAGCGTGTCCAGCTCAGCTCCGAGGTGGCCAGCGCGTACGACCCTGGCGTTCGCCGTCGGCTCGACACCGTCCTCGTGCACCTCAGCTCGCTGGCCGGTTTGTTCAACGAGAGCACCGTGCGCGGCCCGGCGTGGCGGTTCTTGGAGATCGGGCGTCGGGTCGATCGTTCGCTGTGCGTTCTCTCGGTGTTCGAGTCGGTGGTCTCACCGGCCGATCCGAACCTGCGCAACAGCCTGTTCGATTACGTCCTGGCTGCGAACGAGAGCCTCGTGGCCTACCGTCGCCGGTACCGCAGCGACGCCGTGCTCGATGCCTTGGTCGACCTGCTCCTCCTCGACGACGCCAACCCCCGAGCCCTCGCGTTCCAGCTCGACCAGCTGCGCAGCCAGCTCGCGCTACTCCCGATGCGCGACGGAAGTGCCGGGCTGGCCGCCAAGATCGAGCAGGCCAGTGCCGCGCTCGTCGACATGAGCTGGCTGCCCGCCGATGCCGACGTGCGCGGGTCCAACGGTCGACGCGAGGTCATCGACCGGTTTGTCCACGCGGCCCGTGTCCCATTGCTCGAATTCGCTGATCAACTGAACATCGTGTACTTCAACGACCCGTCCCGCATGCGACAGATCGTGCGCTCGCGTTGATGCGCTACACGGTTCGGCACCGCACGTTCTACCGGTA
>JAOBWQ010000149.1 GCA_025463425.1 Ilumatobacteraceae bacterium
TCGAGCGCCTTCTTGACCTCGTCGTCGGTGAACATCTCGAACATCGTGTCCTCGGCGCTGCGGTTGCCGAGTGCAGTGTCCAGCGTGCTCAGACGCTTGTAGAGGTAGAGGTCCTCGATGTTGTCCATGCCCGTCTCGTCCGGACGGCGCTGCTTGGCGCGATAGGTGTTGATGAAGCTGTTGGTGAGGATGCGGTACAGCCAGGCGCGGAGGTTCGTGCCCTCCTGGAACGTGGCGAAGCTCCGCCACGCCCGGAGGTAGGTCTCCTGGACGAGGTCTTCAGCATCGGAGGAGTTGCGGGTCAGGCGCAGTGCAGCCGAGTAGAGCTGAGGCGCGTACTGCATCGCCTGGTCGGGGAAGTCGGCGCGGTCGGCCATGGCGAGACCCTACCGAGCCGAGTCTGCGTTTTGGGCGCCTGGTTCTGGGCGGGGTCAGGATTTGGGGAGCTCTTTGACGAGATCGTCCAGGGCGCGGACGAATCTGCTCATCAGCTCGGCGAGGTCGGTCCGCTCCTCGACCGTGAACGCACTCATCAGCTTGGTGATCACGTAGCCGCGGCGCTCGTCGACGCGCTGGTGCAGCCGTCGTCCCTCGTCGGTGGCGCGCACCATCACGACCCGCCCATCCTCGGCGTCCGCGTGCCGCTCGGCGAGGTGCTCCTTGAGCAGTCGCTGCACGGCGCGCGTCGCGGTCGACGGATCGACGCGCAGCGCTTCGGCGAGATCGCTCATCCGCCACGACTCCCGGTGGACCAGCACGTCGAGCGTGTCCATCTGGCCGGCGTCGAGCGTCTCGGTCTCGTTGCCGTAGAAGTAGTCGCGGACAGCTGCGTTGCTGGCGCCCCGGCGGAGGTCGCGCCACGCGGCTCCGATCTTGACGGCGGCGTCCCGATCGCTCGGCGTCGAGAAGTCGACAGCAGTACGCGTTGGCGCCATGGCCACGTAGGGTACAGCGATGGCTGAACCCGTCGATCACTCAGCGGACGGGTCGTCGCCCGTCGATTCGCTGGGGATCATCGGCAGCCAGGACGTGATGATCACGTCCACTCTGCGCCACGCTGAGTTCTTCACGATGCGCGGGTTGCTGTCGTTGCTGTGGCACGAGCCCGATGAAGCGGTGACGCCCGCGGTGCCCGTCGCGATCGTCGCGTGTGGTGGCGCGATGGGCGGCCTCCTCGGTCCTGCCGACGGCCTCTACCACCAGCTCGGCGAGGCGTGGTCGGCGCGGGGTGTGGCGGTCCTGCGCGTCGACTACCGCAAGCCGAACGACCTCGACGCGTGTTGCATCGACGTGGCCGCGGCGGTCCAGCTCGCCGTGGTTGGCGGCGATGCCCAGCGCGTCGTCGTGATGGGCCACAGCTTCGGCGGTGCGGTCGCGATCCGTGTCGCCGTGAGCCTCCCGGCGATCGTCGCCGGCGTCGTCACGTTCGCCACGCAGTCCGCCGGCTGCGAGATCGCCGGTGGTCTCGGCGGTCGCCCACTCCTGATGTTCCACGGCGACCGCGACGAGATCCTGCCGCTGCAGTCCAGCCAGATCGTGCAGGCGATGGCCGGCGGCGGCGAGCTCGTGGTCTGCGAGGGCGACGGCCACCTGCTCCTCAAGAGCGCGGCGATGATGCGCGAGCGGCTCGACACGTGGCTTCCCACGGTGCTCGGTGTCTGACTGATGCAGAGCCGCCCGACCGGGCGGCGAGTGAGGTCATCAACCAGGCGCCTGTTGCTCGATCACCTCGGGGATGTCGATGAACGCGCCGCGCGGGATGCGCACAGACGGCGCGATCGCGTCGTGGGCGACCTGCTGGAAGGCGGCGCCCTGGGTCCAGATCCAGAGGTCTGCCGGGCCGCTGCAGCCGGTGGCACGGGCCGCGATGACGAGCCTGCTGCCGCTCAGCCATCCGACGGGCTGGACGGTCATCGGGGAAGCGGCGAACGGCGAGCCCGCCGCCGATCGGACGTCGTTGCCCAGTGACTCTCCTGCGGTCCTCACCGTGCCGGTGGCGTCGCACGGTCCTGTCGTCCACGCGGTCGCGTTGTCGACCTTGCTGACGACGAGGTTCGCCTCCTGGCGATCGGCCAGCCCGACTTCGAACAACTGCAGCCCGTCGATGACCAGCTCGTGCACGAAGCCGTGGATGAAACGCAGGATCCGGCCGTCGCTCGACCAGCTCAGGTTGGTGACCGGCGTCGAGGGGTCCTCGACGCTGAGGATCTCCTTCGGGTCTTTGCCGACGTTGGTCGACAGCCAGATCCCGTAGGCGCCGGTTGCATCGGTGCCGACCGCGGCGATGCGCTTGCCGCTCGGGTAGTAGGCCGCTTCGTCGGTGCGCTCGAGGAAGCTGATGTCGGTCAACGATCCGTTGGTCCCACGGTGCATCAGGCGGTGGGTGGCGGGATCGATGCCGATCGTTGCCGTTCCGGTCGGGGCCGAGAGCGAGACCGTCAGGTTGGAGGCGTCGAACCCGGTGGGCGTCGTGCCTGCGGCGGCGGTGGTAGTGGTGGCGGGATCGAGCAGGACTCGGCCGGCATCGGACGACCACGACACCGGGCCCGCGGCGCTGACCTGATCGACGAGACATGTCTGCTGCCCGCCGTCACCAACTGCGCGCAGCTGCCCGTCCTGGATCCACGTGACCTCGCCACTGGCGACAGGTGGCGTGAACGCGCACGGCCCGGCCGGCGGAACGTCGACGAACGGTGTGGTGTTCGGCGTGACGACCGAGCTGTTCGTCGCCGTCGTGGACGTCGCCGGTTGCGTCGTCGAGGACGCAACCGTGGCATCGGTCGTGTCCGTCGTGGCATCGGTGGTGGCCGTCGACGTCGTGGTCGGGTGCGGCTTCGTCGTCGGTGTCGTCGGTGCGTCCGTGGTCGGCGCCTGCGTGGCCCCTGGTGCCGATGTCTCGGCTGCGCTCCCCGATGTCGATGGCTGCGAACTGCTGCACGCGCCGACGGCCAAGCATGCGGCGATCAACCATCCCCCGCAGCGCCGCGCGCTCCCCGATCCGCTCCTCACGCGCCGACCCTACACCGGCCGCCGGGGTCCGGATCCGTGTCGGCGTTCCGTCCGAGCGCTGACGGCCTCGAGCGCGAGCCGACGGATCTCGGCGAGGGCGCGCTCGAACACCACCGTGCCGATCAGCATCGTCTCGACGGCGGCCGCCCGGTCGGCCATCCCGCGTGCGTAGGCGACCTCGAACTCGGCCGAACGCTCGGCCGATGCGGCTGCCTCGTCGAAGTCGGCGAGCGTCACCGGGAAGTCGAACTGCCGCAGGATCGCGACCGCCGTAGCGAGGGCGTGGGGAGCGGGGGCGTCGGGTTCGATCTTCCAACGCCGGCGCCGCAGCCAGGCGTCGACCTCGCGTCGGGCGGCTGCGATGTCGGGGGCGGTGTCATCCGGCGGGACCGTGTCGAGACCGTGCATGACGGCACCGAAGGCGTCGTGCAGCGAGGTCGACTCATCGTCGACGGCCGTGAGCGTGGCCCGCACTGCCGCGATGGGCAGCTCGCCGACGTCGATCAGAGCGCGGATGAGGCGGAGCCGGCGGACGTGCCCGCCGTCGTAGTCGGCTTGGTTCGCTGCCGTCTGCAGCCCGGCGTGGAGAAGTCCCTCGCGCAGGTAGAACTTGATCGTCGCCACCGAGACCCCGCTCTCCGCGCTGAGCTCGGAGACCTTCATCGCACGACCCTTGACATAGAGGGCGGATAGTAGCACTATCTACAAATGGATAGCGGAACTATCCACTGACCAGTCGAAAGACCGAGGAGGAGCCATGGCTCGCAATCCAGTGCAACCGGGGCGGTTCACCGCAGAGATCGACGGCGACTTCGTCGTCTTCTTGATCGGAATGCGCTTCAACAAGCTGTGGAAGGTCCACCAGTGGATGATCCCATTCCTCGCGATGCCGAAGATGCTGCGCGAGTTGCAGCAGCATCCGGAGAAGGGTCTGCTCGGGGCCCGGATGACGGTCGGCGGGCGAACCATCACGATGGTCCAGTACTGGCGCAGCTTCGACCAGCTCGAAGCGTTCGCGAAGAACCCCGATGATCCGCATCTGCCGGCGTGGAAGGCGTTCAACAAGCGGATCGGCACGAGTGGCGACGTCGGGGTCTATCACGAGACGTACCGGGTCGCTCCGGGCCAGCACGAATCGATCTACTCGAACATGCCGGTGATGGGCCTGGCAGCCGCCGGTTCTTCGACACCGGTCGGGCGGCGTTCGGAGACGGCCAGGGATCGCATCACGGTCTGATCAACCAGCGCAGCTTTCGAAGACGACGTGTTCAGGCGCGAGCGACATCGGGAGTGGCGTGCTGTGGTGACCGCTGGCCGTAGGCCGGATGAGCGAGCCGGCTGACGACTTCGTCGGTCACGTCAGTGGCCGTGATCTCTGCATCGATCCGGAACTCGACCTCGCGCAGCGGCGGAGAGTACACGTGGATCGAAACCGCTTCGACGCCGTCGACGTTGATCACCTCATGGTTGTGGTCATGCGGCAGCGAGACGGTGTGACCGGCCTGCAGCCACCGTGTCTGGACGTGTCCGTCCAGGCCGATGTAGCGCTCGCGCAGCTGGCCCGCGACGACGTGCAACGAGGCGCTGGAGCCGTCGTGGTCGTGCATCCGCAGCCCGGTGCCTGCGGGCCAGGCGATGATCAAGGCTTCGTACTGCTCGGCCTCGATCAGGCACGTCCACCGCCGCGCCTCGCCGCCCGGGAGCCGATCGATCGGGGCCGAGGCACCGAGACCGGCCGCGATGTCGGCGAGCAGCCCCGGTTCGAGCGCGAGCGTGCATTGAGTGTCGCCATCACTGGTGGGCAGTCCGTGCGTGCTCATCCTCTGTCCTTCCGTCGAGCCGTCGTAATTACGACCAAGTTAGTCGACAATCGCAAAATATGGAACTAGTTTCCAACATGACACGGTTCCTTCCAACAGCAGGTGATAGTCGCACCGTGGTGCCCTTCGGGCCCGAAGGTCACCGCCCGGCCACCGACACCTCCTGATGGCACCGAGCTCACGGCCGCCGAGGAGGCCAGACAATCGAGGGGTTTCCCCGATTCAACGGCATCTCGGAACCCGCCATGCTGTCCAGGCACACGGGGGGCAACGCAGGAGGTTGGCATGCGTCGGTACAGACTTGTTCACATCGGGGTCGCCGCGGCGATGGCGGCCGCGACGGTCACGGCGATCGGGTTGGTTCAGGCAGCGGGGGCGGACGGCACTTCGTCTGTGTTCGTGCCGATCACACCCTGCCGATTGATCGACACGCGCGCCGGCAGCGACAACGTGGGCACGCGTGGCACCCCGATCGGCTCAGGTGAAGCAGCCTCGTTCCAGGTCACCGGAGCCAATGGAAACTGCACCATTCCTTCCAGCGCAACGGGCATCGCGACCAATGCAACCGCGGTCAACCCAACGACGAGTTCGTACATCACGATCTATCCGGCGGGCGCCGATCCACGACCGACAGCGTCGAACCTCAACTTCGTCGGTGGATCGGCGCCGACGCCGAACCAGGTGACGGTCGGCCTCTCAGCCGCCGGTGCGATCGGGGTCTACAACCTGTCGGGAACCGTCGATCTGATCGTCGACATCGTGGGCTACTACCAACCGGTCCCGACAGGCGGAGTCACGGGCGCGCTCGTCAATGACGATCGCTACTACACCAAGACCCAGGTGGACGCGACGTTCGCCGGCGTCACCGGCGCGATCAGTGCAGCGAACGCCGCCATTGCAACGAAACAGACCAGGGCGACAGGCTCTCAAAGCCTCAGCTTCGGTCCGCAGGGGTTCTTCCCCACCGACAACATGTACCGCTGGGACGTGTTCAACACCTCGATCGCTCCACATGACACGTGGGCGACGGCCATCTGCGTGAGTCGCCCGATCGAGCTCCCCGTGGGAGCCACGATCACCAAGTTCTCATCCGTGGTGAAGGATGCTGACACAACAAGCGGTCGGTCGGTGAGCATGGCGCTCAGCCGGTCAAACCTGGATGGCAGCACACTCGGCGAATATCCGGCCAGCATGGACACAGGGTTCAACATTGGCGCGAACCGTCCAACGGGAAGCATCCAGACGATCTCGTCAAGCCCCATCCAGCAGATCGCGGTGATCAGTGGGCAGTACACGTATTCGGTGTCGTTCTGCGCCAACAGTCCGGCGACGGTCTTCTACAGCGGCACGATCACCTACACCCTGGTGTGACCTCACTGGTCTCTCCGTTTGCCCTCGTGGCAAGACGCTCGGTTCGGGCAGCGATGACAGGTCGTGCAAGGGTTCGAGTTCGGTCCGAGGGTCGGGGCGAAATGAGGGAAAACTGATGGCGAACTCAAGTGAAGTGGCGATCTGCAACCTGATCCATCGCTACGCCGAGTTCATGGACTTGGGCGATTTCGCTGGCGCGGCCGAGCTGTTCCGTCACGCGCGGTTGCTGCTCGACACCAAGCACGACTTCAGCGTCGATGCCGACGGGATCTTGAAGATCTGGACGGACTCGGTCATCCGCTACCCCGACGGCACACCGCGCACCAAGCACGTCACGACCAACCCGATCGTGGAGGTCGACGAGGAGGCGGGGACCGCAACCTGCCGTACGTACTACACCGTGTTCCAGCAGACCGACACGCTGCCGCTGCAGCCCATCATCGCCGGCAGGTACCACGACAAGCTCGAGCGCGTCGACGACGAGTGGCGCTTCACCGAGCGCAACTACTCGCTGGTCGACCTCGTGGGGGATCTCTCCCAACACCTCCGTCAGCCGCTGCCCCCGCGCTGACTTCCTGGGGCGTCAGTGGAGTCGTGAGAGCACCAGAAACGACTCCTCGTCGGAGCTGACGAACCGGTCGACGGTGTCGACGCTCGTGCGGAGCAGTTCCTCGATCACCGCTGCCGAGACGTTGCCGACGCGCAGCCAGATCACCTTCGGCGGCGGGCCATACAGGAACGCAAGTTGCCGGAAGTCGGTGTCTTCGACACGATGACGTCGCCGAGTGCGCCGGCGTAGTCACAGATTGCTCGGTCGGTTGCGGTGTCCAGGTTGACATCCCCAACGTGAGCACTGTCCGGGTACTCCACCGCCAGTCTGGTTACCAGACGGCGAGCAAGGTTCTGATCGAACAGCAGCTTCACGCCGGAGCGGCGAGCCGATGCTCCCGAACCGCTGCGAATTCGAGCGCCGCCCGAACATGGTCAGCGGTGAGCTCAGGGAAGTCGGCCATCTGGCGTCGGTCACCCGGCATCATCAAGCCGTTGAAGGACGTCGGAAATTTCTGTGACCGATCTGTGACCAACCACTGTTTTGCAGGTGGATCTTGATCCACCAAACCTGCAAAACACCTGGCCACACTGGAGCCCAGAGAGAGAATCGAACTCTCGACCTTTTCATTACGAGTGAAATGCTCTACCGACTGAGCTATCTGGGCGTCGCAGAGATGCTAGCGGGCCATCACTGACGGGCCTACGGTCGATTGCGACGATCGTCGGGTGCCGCCGCCAGCTTCGAGCCGGGCACGTAGTAGCGGTCGTGCCAGATGCCGCGGGGATCCTCACCGGGCAGCGGCATCCGCCACGAGGTGATGCGCGTCGTCGCCGCGGTCAGGTCGATCGCGCACAGCGCACGCGGTTGATCGTCGGTGCCGTCGACGTATGCGTTTGCTTCCTCGACCGAGATGTAGCGGGCCGCGATCGCGCGATACAGGTGCTGCCACAGGCGGTCGCGGCCGGGTTGGTAGAGGACTTGGATGTGGGCCTGCAGGGTCACCTTGCGGTAGGGCAGCTCGTCCTCGTCGACCGAGACGCCCACGCGCGGATCGCGCAGCATGTTCTGCCAGATCGCCGCGGGTTCACGCGGGGTGAAGCAGAGCAGATCGCCGTCGAGGATGAACCACAGCGGCACGACCCGCGGCATGCCGCCGTAGTCGACCGTCGCGATCCGGGCGAGGTGGTTGGGTTCGGCGAGGAACCCCCAGATCTCGTCCTCGCTCAGCTTCGGCATGTTGAGTGTTTACTCGATCACGCAGGAAGCGACGGCAGTTCCAACAGCAGTGCTTGGAGGAGGAGCTGCTCGTTCGGGTTGCGATCGAGCGCCTCCAGAGCCTTGTGGATCCGCGTGATCGCGGTCGACGCCGCCTCCGGCCGGGGGAGCGTGCCGGCGACGAGCGCGTCGCGGTACGAACCGGCGAGCGTGGCCAGTCCGGCGCGCAGCTCGTCGACGCGGTGCCGGCGGAGCTCGCGCTTGTGCCGCTCCTCGAGCGCCTTCTTCCCGCTGCCGCGCTCACCAACGGATTTGATCCGCTCCTCCAGCGCGACGACCTCGGCTTCCTGACGGTCGGCCAGCGGAGCCGCAGCCGCCTCGATCTCGCCGAGCAGCCCGTCGACGACAGCCATCACAGCGCTGCCCGTTCCGTCGAGTCGTTTCGGCGCGTCGGCGAACATCGCCCGCCGGGCGGCGAGGTGACTGTCGTTGGCCAGCAGGCGTGCCCGAGTGAGGTCACCGCGTGCGGCCGCCGCTGCCTCGACGGCGCGCTCTCGATTCGTGCCCTCACCAAGCAGGACATCGACGATGACGTCGTCGAGGATCGGCTGGAAGTCGATGCGGATGCACCGCGAGGCGATCGTGACGAGGTCGGGCGGCATGAAGTCGGCCAAGATCACGAACACCGTGCTGGCAGGAGGTTCCTCGATGGTCTTCAGCAACTTCGCCGCGGCCTCCGGGCTGAGCAGGTGGAACTCGTCGAGGATCAGCACCTTGCGGTTGCTCTCGTTCGGCGCCAGCGCGGCGAGGCGGATGATCTCGTCGGCCTGGTCCTTGGAGATCGCCGCTCCGACGCGGGCGAACTCGCGCACGTCGGGATGCTGGCCGGCCAGCGCGAGGCGGGCATCACGTTGGTGCGGATCGTCGACGCCGGCCAACAGCAACCCGGCGAACGCGCGTGACGCCTCGTTCTTCGTGCTTCCGGCCGGACCGACGAAGAGGTACGCGTGCAGCGGGTTGTCGGCCGATGCGGTGAGGCGTCGCACGGCGTTGGGTTGGCCGACGACGCCGTCCCACACGCTGTCGCGCACGCCACTGGTGGGGAGGTCGAGGCTCATCAGATGCCGAGCCGGTCGCGGACGGTGGAGCGGATGATCGCGGCCACATCATCCATCGATCCCGTGCCGTCGATGACGAGCCAGTGCTGCGGGTCAGCCGCCGCCATGGTCGCGAACCCCGCGCGGACGCGGTCGTGGAACGCCGCATCGGCTTGTTCGAAGCGATCCAGGTCGCGGCTGCTCATCCGCTGGGCGAGGATCTCCGGCGGTACGTCGATGAGCAGTACGAGCTCGGGCCAGGTGCCGTCGAGCGCCCAGTCGGATGTGCTGCGCACGACGTCGATCGGAACGCCGCGGCCATAGCCCTGGTACGCCAGGCTGGAGTAGGCACTCCGGTCGCTGACCACGTGCCGGCCCTGGGCCAGCGACGGACGGATGACCTCGGCCAGGTGCTGGGCGCGGTCGGCGGCGATCAGCAGCACCTCGGCGTGATCGGACAGCTCGTGGTTGTCGGTGTCGTGCAGGATCTCGCGGATCGCTGCGCCGATGCGCGTACCGCCGGTCTCGCGGGTGAGGACCGCGCCGAGGTCGTCGGCGAGTCGGACCGCGTGCGTGCTCTTGCCGCAGGCCTCGGCGCCCTCGAGTGCGATGTATCGGCCGGGCCCCGTCACGATGAGCACCATAGCGGTCCCCCTCAGCGGCTCCTCGGTGTGCTGCGCCGCGACGCGGAGCGAATTCGTTTGGCGCAGCGCCTGACCCATTGTACCGTATATTGGTATTCATATCCCAGACTGTGAGACAAGATGAGCACTGAGCGATACACCCATGGACACCACGAGAGCGTCCTGCGCTCGCACACCTGGCGCACCGTCGCCAACTCAGCGGCATACCTCGAAGGCGAGTTGGTCCCGGGCCGAGTCGTGCTGGACGTCGGATGCGGGCCGGGCACGATCACCGTCGACATCGCCCAGCGGGTCGCACCCGGCGAGGTCATCGGCGTCGACGCGTCCGAGGATGTTCTGCGCGAGGCCCGCGCGCATGCCAACGACGTCGGCGTCAACAACGTGCGCTTCGCCGCGGGCGATGCGTATGCGCTCGACTTCGCCGACGACACATTCGACGTCGTGCACGCTCATCAAACGCTGCAACACGTCTCAGACCCGGTCGCGATGCTGCGCGAGATGTACCGCGTCACCAAGCCCGGTGGCGTCGTGGCTGCCCGCGACGCTGACTACGCCGGGATGATCTGGTACCCGCCTCTGCCGGGACTGACGCAGTGGATGGATGCGTATCAGGCCGTCGCCCGAACGAACGGTGGCGAGCCCGACGCGGGGCGGCATCTCCGGTTCTGGGCGATCGAGGCTGGATTCGCAGATGTCGTGTCGACGTGTTCGGCGTGGTGCTTCGCTGATGATGCCGACCGCGCGTGGTGGGGCGGGATGTGGGCGGACCGGATCCGTGACTCGGCGTTCGCAGTGCAATCACGCGACCAGGGAGTGCTGACCGACGCCGACATCGCGACGATCCGGTCGGCGTGGTTGGAGTGGATCGATGCGAGGGGCGCGTGGTTCACGATCCCCAACGGGGAGATCCTCTGCCGCAAACCGACCGGCTGAGACGTTCGCCGATGGGATCTCAGGCCTTCTTGGCTGCAGATTTCTTCGGGGCGGCCCGCTTGGCCGGCGCCTTCTTGGCAGTGGCCTTCTTCGCCGCCGCCTTCTTGGTGGCCGCCGCCTTCTTGCCCGGCACGCCACCTTTTTCGATGATGGCTTCGCGGCGGATCGCCAACAGTTCGTAGGCCCGCTCGTTGGCCATCGCGTCGAGGCGATCGCCCTTGCTCAGCGAGGCGTTGGTCTCGCCGTCGGTGACGTACACGCCGAACTTGCCGTCCTTGGCGACGACCGGCTTCTCGCTCACGGGGTCGGTGCCGAACTCGCGCAGTGGACCCTTCGCCGCCAGCGACGGTCCGCCGCGCTTGTAGCTCTTCGGCTGGGAGAAGATCTCCAGCGCCTGCGGCAACGTGATCTCCAGCAACTGCTCTTCGCTGGTGATGTTGCGGTAGTCCTTGCCCTTCTGCACGTACGGCCCGTAGCGCCCGTTGTTGGCGAGGATCGCGACACCGTCGGCAGGGTCGATGCCGAGCGT
>JAOBWQ010000170.1 GCA_025463425.1 Ilumatobacteraceae bacterium
GACTTCGACGAAGGCCCACGCGAGCCGAACTGGGAGAAGATCCGCTCACTGAAGACGCTGATGCCCGACGGCAAGCTGACTGCTGCCTGCGCCAGCCAGATCAGCGATGCATCCGCGGCGCTGTTGATCGCCAACGAGCAGGCGGTCAAGGACCACGGACTCACGCCGCGCGCCCGTATCCACCACATCAGCGTGATGGCCGACGACCCGATCATGATGCTGTCGGCGCCGATCCCGGCAACGCTGCGCGCACTGAAGCGCACCGGCCTCACGCCGGACGACATCGATCTCGTCGAGATCAACGAGGCGTTCGCCCCCGTCGTGCTCGCGTGGATGCGCGAGACCGGCTTCGACCACGCCAAGGTCAACGTCAACGGCGGGGCGATCGCGCTCGGCCATCCGCTCGGTGCCACGGGTGCTCGGCTGATGACCACCCTGCTCGCCGAACTGGAGCGCACCGGTGGCCGCTACGGCCTGCAGACGATGTGCGAGGGCGGCGGCCAGGCGAACGTCACGATCATCGAGCGGCTCTGACCACCGCGCGCTGAAGCCGACTCCGATGAGCCCGATCCGATGAGCACCGTGCGCAAGGCGACAGAGGCCGACACTGCTCGGTTGTGCCGCACGGCGATGCACGCGTTCGCCGAGGACCCCGTGATGCGCTGGCTGTTCCCCACCGACGAGCAGTACTTCGCGGGTGACGGCGACATCATGCGCCCGCTGTTCAAGCGGTGGCTCGCCTTCGACTGGACGTTCACCACCGACGACTGCGTCGCCGTCGCCGCGTTCGTACCGCCGGATCCTCCGCAGCTCGACATCGCTCCCGATCCGGATGCGCCGCCGATCCCCGCCGACCTGATGGAACGGTTCGCCACGATCGGCCCGTTGATGGCGGCGAACACGCCTCCGGAACCGCACTGGTACCTGAACCTGATCGGCACCCACCCGCACTGGCAGCGCCAGGGTCTCGGGGCGAGCTTGATGGCACCGATCTTCGACATCTGCGACCGCGACGGGCTCGACCTGTACCTCGAGACCGAGACCGTCGAGAACGTCGCGTACTACTCACACTTCGGCTATGCGGTGCGCACCGAGTGGGACGTCCCGCTCGACGGACCGCACATGTGGGGCATGCTCCGCCCGCCCAGCACACGCTGAGCCGACGTCACTCGTACCTGGCGCCGATGTCGCGCACGAAGTCGACGAACCGCGCGCCGGCGTCGGGGGCCAGCTCGCCGGGTTCGTACCGCACCGAGTGCACGGTGCCGGAGTAGGCGAACGGACCGCTGCGCTCGTACCGCTGCCAATCCACCGGCGAGCCCCGGTCGATGCCGATCGAGATGCCGGTGAACGGCGCCATCGGCCACAGCATCGGCCGGTCGAGATCGGCGAACCGCTGCTCACCGTCGACCGCGAGCGCGACGATCCATCGACCTCCGCCCGGGCCACCGAGCGTCAACGTCGCCGTGTGACGGCCCGGAGCGAGCGCTCCACCCGACTGACGCGTCGTGGCCCCGTGACCGTCGTTGTGCACGAACCAGGCCTCTCCGCCCTCGACCTCGACCGAGTAGCCGCCGCCCTGATCGCCGTGGGACACGAGCACGCCCTCGTCGCCGGCGGCATGGGTGAGCTCGATGGTGACGACCGTCGTGCGCTGCCACACCAGACCGCCGCTGCGGATCCGCTCCAGCGTCGGTGTGCCCGGCCAGATCGTGACCGGCTGGTGGAACACGTCGTCCTTGGGCGGACGTGCGAGCCATCGCCAGCCGGAGCCCTCGTCCAGCGGGTAGACCTGGTTGGCCAGCGCCGCGGCGTGGAACCCGGCCGACAGCTCGGCGACGCGCTCGGGCTGGTCGGCGGCGAGGTTGCTGGCCTCCACGGGGTCCACGCTCAGGTCGTAGAGCTCCCAGTCGGCGTCGGTGAACTTCGTCCGCGGCTTCCGGTTGGTGACGACCTCCCAGCCGTCGCGGTAGAACCCGCGGTGGCCCTCCATCTCGTAGTACTGCTCGACCCGCACCTCACCGTGATGCGCATCGGCCAGCACGCCGGCCATGCTGGCCCCGTTCATCGGCTTCAGCGGCGCGCCGTGCCGCGCCGTCGGCGCCTCGATGCCGGCGAGGGCCAGCACCGTCGGCAGCACGTCGATGCAGTGGCCGTACTGGGTGCGGATCTCGCCCGCGACACCCGAGAGCCCCTTCGGCCAGCTCCACACGCACGGCACCTGATGGCCGCCAGCGTGGGTGTTCTTCTTGTACAGCCGGAACGGTGTGTTGCTGGCCATCGCCCACCCGCGCGGGTAGTGCGTCATCGTCTGCGGGCCGCCGATCTCGTCGAGCCTGGCGAGGTCCTTCGGCACGCGGTCGGTCGGGTCGCCGAAGCCGAGGTGCCCGAAGTAGTTGGTCGTGCCGGTCGACTCACCCTCGCGGCTGGCGCCGTTGTCGGACAGGAAGACGAGGATCGTGTTCTCCCACTCCCCCATCTCCTCCAACGCATCGCGCAACCGGCCGACGCTCTGGTCGATCTCGTCGACCATCGCCGCGTACACGGCCATGTAGCGGGCATAGACGGTGCGCTCGTCGGCGGTGAGGTCGTCCCACGCGGTCACGTCGTCGCCTGGCTCGCTGTTGCGCGGTGGCAGTGGCGTGCCGGGCGGGATGATGCCGAGCTCGAGCTGTCGGGCGTGGCGGCTGATGCGGATCTCGTCCCACCCACAGTCGTACGCGTCGCGGTAGCGGTCGATGTCGACGGCCTTCGCCACGAGCGGCGCGTGCGCGGCGGGATGGGCCATGTACAGGAAGAACGGTTGGCCGGGCCGGTTGGCCGCGCGGTCGCGGATCATCCGGATCGCCTTGTCGGTCAGGTCGTCGGTGAGGAAGTAGTCATCGGGGTAGCGGTCGATCTCGACGACGTGGTTGTCCTCGACCAGGCGGTGCGGCTGGTGCAGGTTGGTGAACGCCTCGAGGATGCCGTAGTAGCGATCGAACCCGCGCTGGCACGGCCAACCGTGCTGTGGGCCGGCGGCCGACATGTCGGCGTCGCGGCAGAGGTGCCACTTGCCGACCATCAGCGTCGAATAGCCGACGCCACGCAGGATCTCCGCGGCAGTGGCGACGTTCTCGGCGATCTCCGCTCGGTAGCCGGGGAACCCGGGATCGTCCTGGGCGATGTGCCCCATACCGGCGGCGTGCCCGTTGAGCCCGGTCAGCAGCGAGGCGCGAGTCGGCGAGCACATCGGGTTGACGTGGAAGTTCGTGAAGCGCACGCCCTCGGCCGCGAGGCGATCGAGGTTCGGCGTGTCGATCTCGCTGCCGAAGCAACCGATGTCGGAGAAGCCGACGTCGTCGACGAGGACGAACACGATGTTCGGTGCGCCCTCCGGCGGCGTCGGCGGCGTCGGCCAGTCGTTCTGCGATCCAGCCATCGTGTTGCTGATCCGGCCGGCGAACCCGGCGTTCGGCGCCGTGGGATCCGCGCTGGTGCTGCTGCTTCCCGGTGTCGTCACGGCACGGAACTTAACCATGTGCCGTTGGGCGACTGCGGTTGGAACCGAGCCGGCACTCCGGGCATAGTGCAGCCATGACGACCACCTTCGACGACCTCTCCGAGTTGATCCGGTCGCGCAGGACCAGCATGATCGTGGACCAGACGCGCGAGGTGCCGGCCGAGATCGTCGAGCAGCTCTGCGACCTGGCCCAGTGGGCACCGAACCACAAGCGCACGTGGCCATGGCGGTTCGCGCTGTTCACCGGTGAGGGCCGTGCACGACTGGGCGAGGCGTTCGTGGCCGACATGAACGACCGCGACTTCGGAGACGAGGGCAAGCGCTCGAAGACGCTCACCAAGTACACCCGCACGCCGGCTGTGCTCGTGGTCGGCGCGGCGGCGGACGAGAACCCGAGCCGCCACGACGAGAACCGCGACGCGGTCGCGGCCGGCATCCAGAACATGCTGCTCGGCGCGACGGCCCTCGGGCTGGCCACCTACTGGGGCACGGCGCCCCTGATCGACTCGCCACGCGTGCTCGCGCTGTGCGGGTTCGAACCCGACGTGCGGCTGGTCAACGTGATGTACCTCGGTTGGGCCAAGGACGCACCGGAGGGCCCCGCTCGCCCTCCGGTGCGGCTCAACGTCGTGTCGGGCTGATTGCCGACCCCGTCCCGAGCCTCAGGGCTTCGGGTGGGCGAACAGGAAGTCGACCACCGACGGAGCGAAGTCGTCGCCGAGCGCCGGCACGTGGGGTGCGTCGGCCATCGTCCACAGCTCGACGTCGATGCCGCTCGGGCAACCCGGAAAGGTCTGCACGGTGGTCT
>JAOBWQ010000174.1 GCA_025463425.1 Ilumatobacteraceae bacterium
CGGCGTTCAGTAGGGTGGCGGCGTGATCCTGTCCGACCGCACGCTCCGCGACGAGATCGCCGCTGGGCGAATCATCATCGAGCCCCTCGACGACAACTGCATCCAGCCGTCGTCGATCGACGTGAAGGTCGGCAACCTCTTCCGCGTCTTCCGCAACCACACGACCGGGATCATCGACGTCAAGATGGACCTCGAGGACCTCACCGAGCTGGTGACCATCGCGGAGGACGGGGTGTTCATGCTGCACCCTGGCGAGTTCGTGCTCGGCTCCACGTTGGAGCGCATCGGGGTGCCGAACAACCTCGTCGCACGCATCGAGGGCAAGTCCTCGCTCGGCCGTCTCGGGCTGCTGATCCACTCGACGGCCGGGTTCATCGATGCCGGCTTCGACGGGCACATCACGCTGGAGCTCAGCAACGTCGCCAGCCTTCCGATCACCATCTACCCGGGGATGAAGATCGGTCAGGTCAGCTTCGTGCAGATGACGACGCCGGCGGACAACCCGTACGGCAGCGGCGCACGTGGCAGCAAGTACCAGGGCCAGCGCGGCCCGACCCCGAGCCGCTACTTCGAGAACTTCCGCGACGCCGCCTCATCCGGCGCTCCCGACTCGATCGGCTGAGCCCCACCGCCGACGGCAGCGTCGCCGCGACCCTCTCGGCCGCGTACCAGCCACTGGTCGATCCACTCGCTGGCGTGGAGGACCCCACTGACCGGGTCGTACCTGAAGCCGGCGGCGCACCGAGCGCACCAGAGCCCGAGGAACTCGACGAAGGCACGGCCGACGGGCGACGGCGGTGACGAACGAAGGCGAGCCACGCACAGCTCCAGCTCTGGGACGCCTTCGATCGCCCGCCAGGTGACGCGCTCGTCGTGGAGGTAGCAGGTGATCCCGGTGGTCAGCATCATCCCCAACCCATGGCGGACGAGGTCGAGACCGAGCCCGATGTCGTCGATCAATGACACCGGCCCACGCGAATCGAGTGGAAAGACCTGATCGGTGATGTCGATCGTCTTCGGCCACGGCGTCAAGATCAGCGGATATCCCCGCAGCTCGCTGACGTGGATCGGTCCCTCGTGTCCCAGCGCCGGGTGGTGATGCGGCAACGCGATGCCGACCGGGCCCAGTCCGAGGACGGGAATCGTCTCGAACTCGTCGGGCGTGACGTCCGTGCCTGCGACCCGCACGAACACTCCGAGCTCGGCACCCCCGGAGCCGAGCTCGGCGTACATGCCGTCGAGATCGGTTGGTGTCATCCGCAGGTTCAGGTTCTCGAACGTGGTCGTCATGTGCGCGATCGCTTCAGGCAGGGCGCGGTGGAGCCGGCGCGTCTCACCGGCAAGGGTCAGGTGTTGCTGCGCGGTGCTCTGGAGGTGCTCGCTGGCGCGCCAGATCTGCGCGGTCGTGTCGACGAATGCGCGCAGGTGCGGCAGGATCCGCTCGCCGGCATCGGTCAGCGCCGAGCCGTTGTGGGTGCGCTGGAGAAGCGTCAGGTCGAGCTCGCGTTCGAGGCGGGAGATGTTCTCGCTCACGGTCGGCTGCGAGAGCCCGAGCGAGGACGCCGCGGCCCGGAACGACCTCGTCCGCACGACCTCTTCCAGGCACTTCACCTGCTGTGACGAGACCATCGGCGGACTATGGCTTCGAATCGGCGGCGGAGTAGGTCCGCGTGCCGGATCCCCGAGGCGCCGCGGCGAGCGAGAAGTCGACGCCGCGGGTGGCCACCCAGTGGTCGATGCCCGGGCCGGTCTCGTAGCAGCCGGTCGCTGGAAGGTATCGGAACACCTTGGAACCGCTGTCGGCGACCAATGTGGCGTAGCGGGCGAAGTCGGTGGCGACCGGGCTGAGGACCCGTCCGCGAAGCTGAGCGAGGCACAGCGAGTAGCTCGGCGCGCCTGCGATCGCCCGCCAACTGACGTCGCGGTCGGCGAGGTACGCCGAGAGGCCGTTGACGATCATGACGCCTGCGCCGCTGCGCGCCAGCCGCACGCCCAGGGCGATGTCATCGACGAGGGAGACCCCGTTGCCCCTGTCGGCCTCCGGGAACGCGATCGCCGCCATCTCCATCGATCTCGGCTCCTCGAGGACGATCAGCCGGTCGGTGCGCAGCGCGCTCAGGGGCAATGGGCCGGGAGGCAGGCGCAGTGCTGCGTGGCCGTCTGGCAAGCATGCGCCGGTCGGCCCGATGTCGTAGACACGTGTGAGCTCGAGCTCGTCGTCATGGACGTCGGCATCCTGGCGCAGCGTGAACACACCGAGGTCGGCGCGCCCGGCACGCAGCGCCTCGCCGACCTGGATGTCATCATCCATGGCCTCGACACGGATCGTGAGCTGCGCGTAGGTCCTGCTCAGCTGGGCAACGACGATGGGAAGCATGCCGCGCACGCGCATCGTCTCGCCGACCAAGGTCAGGTCCTGTCGGGGCCGTGCATGCATCTGCTCGCCGGCCAACGAGATGTGGCGGCTGTGCTCGGCGAACGTGCGCAGATGCGGCAGGATCTGTTCGCCTTCCGCGGTCAGCACGGACCCCGAGGGTGTCCGCTGTAGCAGCGAGAGGTTGAGTTCGCGTTCGAGGCGGGCGATGTGCCCGCTCACCGCCGGTTGGGACATGTTCAGCGCCTGGGCAGCGGCGCGGAACGACTTCGTCCGGACGACCTCTTCGAGGCACTCCACCTGCTGCAACGCGACCATCGCTGACTTCCCTCGGCACCCCGCTCGTCGTCAGTGTGCCATACCCCTGGCACAGATCACGGGTGCCGGCGACGATCTCCTGGAATCATCGGTCGCTGAATCGCAGCTGGAGTGGCAGCAGTCGTAGCGTCTATTCGCCGGCCACCGGTGCGCTGAGCGGTGTCTCAGCCAGATCCTTGGCACGCATCCGCTCGCCGTTCTCGATCGCGTCGAGGAGGTGGATCGCGATGTCGGCGACCTTGACTTGGTCCTCTTCGACGCCCGCGGCCTTCACGCCGTCGTCGAGCATGATGTAGCAGAAGGGGCAGGCGGTGGCGACACGTGACGCACCCGTCGAGATGGCTTCCATCGCCCGCTCGTCGTTGACCTTCGTGCCGATCGTCTCCTCCATCCACATGCGCGCGCCGCCGGCGCCGCAGCACATGCCCTTGGTGCCATTGCGGGTCATCTCGACGACCTCGATGCCCTTGATCGAACCAACGACCTTTCGCGGTGCGAGGTAGACATCGTTGTGGCGACCGAGGTAGCAGCTGTCGTGGTAGGTGATCCGCTCCTCGAGGGTGGCCTCACTGACGTCCAGCGTGCCGCTGTCGATCAGGCTCTCGAGCAGCTGAGTGTGGTGGACGATCTCGTAGTTGCCGCCGAGTTGCGGGTACTCGTTCTTCAGCGTGTTGAAGCAGTGCGGGCACTGGGTGATGATCTTCTTCACGCCCATCCCGTCGAGCATCTCGATGTTCGGCATCGCCAGCATCTGGAACAGGTACTCGTTGCCACTGCGGCGTGCCGAGTCGCCCGTGCACATCTC
>JAOBWQ010000180.1 GCA_025463425.1 Ilumatobacteraceae bacterium
CCGTTGTTGCCCTCGCTGTCGCGGTGGGCCACCTGACCGCTGAGCACCCAGGTGACGATCTCCATGTCGCGGTGGCCGTGGGTGCCGCAACCCGCACCCGCCGCGACGATGTCGGCGTTGTTGACGAGCAGCAGCCCGGGCTGCCGGTGCTGGCGGTCGTAGTGCTGGCCGAAGATGAAGGAGTGCTTCGAGTCGAGCCACCCGATGTCGGTGACGAAGCGATCCTCTGGTTGCTGGATGGTGATGCTCATGCCAATGGGAACATTATTGCGCGCGCAACTATTCCGCAAGACCGAACGGCGATGAATCGGTTCGGGCACCGATGGGTACCATCCCCCCATGACTGGAACTCGGCCGCCCATGACTCCGCCGACGGCCGCACCCTGGCAATTGGTCGCTCCGGACATCTTCTCGCTGTTCGACGCGATCGAGTGGCGCGCGCAGCGCTCGCTCGATCTCGGCGTCCTCAGCCCGATGCGCCACGCGATCGCAGCGATCATCGGCGGCGATTCGGAGACGTTCGGCGACGGACCGGCCGCCACCTCCGCCGATCCACGCGTCGCTCCGTGCGTCGCGTTCGCCGAGCAGTTCGTGATCGACGTCGCCGGCACCACGGCCGAGCAGCGAAATGCGATGTTCGGTGCGATGGGCGCCGATGCCTTCACCTTCACCCAGGTGCTGTTCGTGTCCGACGTCTTCGCCCGGGCCCGGATCGCGCTCGGCCGCCTGTTCGACACGCCGTACCTGATGTCCGAGGGCGAGCCGCAGGAGGCAGAGCTGTGGCCGATGCTGGAGCGGTTCATGCGGCAGGTCGCGTTGCTCAAAGCGCTCGATCCGCTGACCACGGAGCTGGTCCGGCTGCGCGGTGCCCGTGTGCACAACTGCCGTCTCTGCCAGAGCCGGCTCAGCGTGCGCGCGCTCGATGCCGCCGGCGGTACCGAGGTCTTCGACGAGCTCGACGACTACGAGCACGCCTCGTTCAGCGAACGGCAGCTGGTCGCGCTGCGGCTCACCGACGCGCTCGTCACCCAGCCATCGGCGATCGACACTGCGATGGCTGGCGCTGTGCGCGCCCAGCTCTCCGACGCGGAGGTCGTCGAGATCGTGCTCGACGTCGTGCGCAACGCGGCGAACAAGATCGCCGTCGCGCTGGGTGGTGATGCCCCGGTGGTGACCGAGGGCGTGGAGTACTACGACGTCGATGCCGCCGGTGATGTGGTGGCGAACGTCGATCGCGACGCCGTTCGCGCCGCAACCGCATGACCTGAACGGTGTCATTCAACACATGTCGCCGGAGCGGCGACATGTGCTGGCTGCGACTCGGTCAGTCGGTACTAGCGCGGGCCGCCGTCAACGTCGAGCAACGCGCCGGTCGTGTAGCTGCTGGCCGCGGAGGCGAAGTAGAGCGCGGCTCCGACGATCTCGTCCGGCCGGCCACCGCGTTGCAGGGCGAAGCCGGCACGCGCCGCGCGTTCGAAGTCGGGGAGGTCCCACGCCTTGCTGATGTCGGTGAGGAACGGTCCGGGAACGATGCAGTTGACGCGCACCGTCGGGCTGAAGGTCTTGGCGAGACCGAGGGTGAGGTTGTTGATCCCGGCCTTGGCGGCCGCGTAGACAACCTCGTTGGGACCGGATCGGCGTGAGGCGATCGACGAGACGAAGATGATCGAGCCGCCCGCGCCGGCGGCCATCCGCGACCCGATCGTGGCCGAAAGGCGGAACGGACCCTTCAGGTTGACGCCCATCACCTTGTCGTACAGCTCCTCGCTGATCGACTCGACCGAGTCGTAGAGGGGCGACATGCCGGCGTTGTTGACGAGAACGTCGACCTTCCCGAACTCGGCGTAGGCGGCGGCCGCCAACTCGTCGGCGGCGTCCCATGACGCGGCGTGGTAGGCCACGGCCAGGGCACGTCGCCCGAGCGAGCGCACTTCCTCGGCGACGGCCTCACAGTTGTCGAGCTTGCGGCTGGCGATGACGACGTCGGCGCCCTGTGCGGCGAATGCCAGCACCATCTCGCGGCCGAGGCCACGCGAGCCACCGGTCACGACGGCGACCTTGTCGGTCAGGTCGAACAACTGCGCGGGATCCATGCGCGCATGTTGCCATGCGCGTCGGGTCACTTCGGTTGTTCGAGGGGGATGTCGTAGTCGGCCACGTAGCCCGCGAAGCGCTCGCGCAGCGCCGGCCCGTCGAGCCCGAACTCGCCGAGGTCGTAGCTGTGCTTGCCGAACTTGCCCTGGGGTCGAGACGCGATGTGATCGGCCATGGCCGTGCGCGCCTGCCCGGCGAGGTCCTCGTCGAAGGCGCCGTAGACCTTCGCCATCGTGCCGAGGGTGTCCTGGACGAGATCGGCGTACTGCACGTCGTGGATCATCACGTCGGGATGGGCGGCGCGGAACGTGTCGACCCCCGAGATGGAATCGGCCAGCATCTGGGTCCAGTGCTCGGCGACGTACGCAGCGTGATCGGCGCTGCTGAACGTGCTCGTCAGGGTGGTGATCAAGCTGCACACGGACGCGCACAGCACGACCGGGTCGCGGTGCATCAGCACCATCCGGGCGTCCGGGTACACGGCGTGGAGCGCCTCGAGGCGCATCGCGTGATGGGGGCTCTTCAGCGACCACCGGCCGCGCACGCCGCCGCTCTGGAGCACCTGGAGGGTGAGCTTGTGGTAGTCGTACGCGGAGCGGTGATCGGTGGAGCGCAGCCACGCGCCGTAGGTCGGCATGTTGGCCAGCGCCTCCCAGGTGAGGCTCTTGAAGTCCTGGTTGAGCACGGAGATGCACTCCGTCGGACCATCCGGCTCCTCGCCCTGGACCACTTTGATGCGCGGGTTGATCATGTCGAGCATCGCCGATGACGCCTTCTCGGCCTCGACGCGCGGGTCGTGCCGGTGATCACCGGTGGACGGAGGCGCGCTGTTGTTGGCCTCCCAGCGCAGCAGTGGACGTGAGCGCTCGTCCTTCTCGAGGAGGTAGCTCATCAGCGTGGTGCCGGCACGGAACATGCCGATCACGATCCACGGCGCCTCGATCTGCTCATCGGTGACGGACGGGTGCTGCTTGGCCCAGTCGACGACGCGCAGCCGGTTGGCGAGCGCCGCGGTGATGCCACCGGGGACGGCCATTGCTCCCACCTCGTTCAGCTGAGCCTCCGCGGAGGCGGACTCGCACAGCAGGTCCAGACCCTCGCGGTAGCTGTCGCTGCCGAAGTCGTCGAGCCCGGTCTGCTCGATCGCGGACGCGATGAACTGATCTGGTTGCAGTTGCAACATGTTGGTTCCCCTCAGGATCCGGCGATGTCGACGACGCTGCGGCCCTGGGTGAGGCGCTGCTCGTGGTCCTCGAGCGTCTGCGCGACTTCAGGCATCGTCACCCGACGCCCGATCGCAGGCCGGATCGAGCCGGCGGTCACGAGCGCACTGAGCGCGGCGTGGACCTCGGTGCCGGTCTCCGGCGGGAACGGGTTCATCCCGAACTTGCGCATCGC
>JAOBWQ010000240.1 GCA_025463425.1 Ilumatobacteraceae bacterium
CCTTCATGATCGGGTTCTTGATCTGGGTGCCGTTCCTCCTGATCGACCTGATCGTGTCAACGGTCCTTGCGTCATTGGGGATGCTGATGATGCCCCCTGTTGTCGTGTCGCTTCCCGTGAAGCTCGCGCTGTTCGTACTCGTCGACGGCTGGGCTCTGCTCGCCGGCTCGCTCCTGAAATCGGTGATGTAGATGGATGACGTCGAGATCGTTCACGTCCTGAAGATGATGGCGATGGCCGGGCTGAAGGTCGCCGGGCCGATCCTGGCGATCGTGCTCGGCGTCGGCATCGCCGTCAGCCTCGTGCAGACCATCACCCAGATCCAGGAACAGGCCGTCGTGTACGTGCTCAAGTTCGCCGCGGTCGGTGTGTTCATGATCGTTGCCGGACCTTGGATGCTGCAGATCCTCACCAGCTTCGTCACCACGCTGTGGGCTCGGATACCGGACGTCCACTGATGCAGTTCGACATCTCCGTCGCGTGGGCCCTGGGGCTCGCCTTCGCTGTGGCGCGAGCCGGCGCGTTCGTCGCGCTCTGTGCGTTCATCCCGCGCAGCATCCCCGGGCTCGGCCGGACCGCGATCGCGCTGGCGATCGGCATCTTCATCGCCCAACCCGTCACCCACGCATCGATGAGCTCAGCCGACCTCGTCGTCGCGGCAGTGACGAACCTGGTCATCGGTGGCGTGCTCGGCTGGTTCGTCGGATTGCTGACGTTCATGTTCCAGGTCGCCGGCTCGGTCGTCGACGTGACCAGTGGCGTCAGCCTCGGCTCGGTGTTCGACCCGGACACCGGCAACACCCCCGGACCGTTCGCCAAGTTCTACACGCTGTCGGCGCAGACCCTGATCATCGCCGGCGGCGGGCTGACGGTGATCATCCAGGTCGCGTGGGTCAGCACCAAGGCCATCCCGCTCGACGGCCACCTCGCCAGCTTGAAGATCCTCGGCTCGGCCGCCACCTCGCAGGTCGACCAGATGTTCCACCGTGGCGTCGAGCTCGCCCTGCCCGTCGCGGCCGTCCTGTTCGTCGCCGAGCTCGCCTTCGGTCTGCTCAGCCGACTCGCCCCGCAGATCAACATGTTCCTCATCGCGCTTCCGATCAAGACGCTCATGGTCATCTCGATGCTGGGCACCGCCTGCGTCGTCTTCCCCCGATTCGCTGATCAGGCGATCTCCGGCGGGCTCGACACCGCCGCTCGGTTGTTGGGGCGCTGAGATGGGCAAGCGCGACGGGAAGACAGAGCAGGCCACCGCCAGGAAGCGCCGGGAAGCCAAGCGCGAGGGCCAGCTGCCTCGCTCCCAAGAGACGAACACGATGTTGGTCACCATCGTCGCGGCGATGGCGATGATCTCGACCGCACCGAGCGCGCTGCGCACGAGCGGCACGGTGATGCACGACTGGCTGGCGAACGCCGACGGCAAGTCCGGTCTCCGCTTCGGCTCGCTCGTCAGCACCGTCGGCACCCTGGTGACGGCGTGGGGCGCACCCGTGCTGGCCGCCACCGGCGCCGGCATGGTCGCGACGGTCGCCCAGGGCGGCATCGTGCTGATGCCCAAGACATCACGTCCGTCGCTGAAGTCGTTGTCGTGGAGCCGCGGCCTGGCCCAGCTCAACCCGAAGAAGGCGTCGTACACGCTGCTGCGCAACCTGCTGAAGTTCGCGGTCGTCGGCGGGGCCATGGTGTCTCCGGTGCAGCAGCTCTGGAACACGCTGCCAAGGGCGTCGGGACTCGCCTCTGCCAGCGCGATGACCGGGCGCTCGATCAACACGATCCTGATGCGCGTCATCGGCGGGGCCATCCTGATCGCGGCCCTCGACCAGGTCGTGACCCGCCGCAAGTGGCGCCGTGACCTGATGATGAGCAAGCAGGAGATCATCGACGAGGCCAAGATGAGCGAGGGCGATCCGCACGCCAAGGCCGCCCGGAAGCGGCGCGGCATGGAGCTGCGCCGCCGCCGTTCGACGATGCCGATCTCGATGGCCGACGTCATCATCACCAACCCGACCCACTTCGCCGTCGCACTGTCCTACGCCGAGGGCTCCGTCGCACCGCAGGTGATCGGCAAGGGCACCGAGCGGATGGCCAAGCAGATCCGCCGTGAGGCGTCTCGTCACGGCGTGCCGATCATCGAGAACCGCCCTCTCGCCCGAGCCCTGTACCGCCAGGTCCCCGTCGGCGGCTACGTGCCCGAGAAGTTCTTCGACGACGTCGTCAAGGTCCTCGTCGCCGCCTACTGGCGCCGCGGCAAGATCCCCGGCCACGTCGCCGGCAACCAGAGCAGCACCCAGCAGACCACCCTCCAGCAGAACGGCACCGCCGCATGAGAAACAACACCCGTATCGCGCTGCCGCTGATGATCGTGTGCATGGTCCTGTGCCTCGTCGTCCCGATGCCGCTCGGCCTCCTCGACATCTTGCTGTCGGTCAACATCGTCGCTGGCGTCGTCACACTGGCGTCGGTCCTCAACGTGGCCGACCCGGTCGAGTTCTCCTCCTACCCGTCGCTGCTGCTGGTCACGACCACGGCCCGGATCACCCTGACGGTCTCCACGACCCGGGCGATCCTGCTGCACGCCGATGCCGGCGACGTGGTGCGCACCTTCGGTCGGGTCGTCGTCGGCGGCAACGTCGTGGTCGGCCTGGTCATCTTCCTCGTCCTCACCGTCGTCAACCTGATGGTCATCACCAAGGGCTCCGAGCGAGCCGCGGAAGTTGCCGCCCGGTTCAGCCTCGACGCGATGCCCGGCAAGCAGATGGCCGTCGACGCCGACCTCGCGGCGGGCCTGCTCGACGAGGACGGCGCTCGCGCCGCCCGGCGCCGGATCGCCCGTGAGTCCGACTTCTACGGTGCGATGGACGGCGCGGTGAAGTTCGTCAAGGGCGACGCGATCGCCAGCCTGATCGTCGTGTTCGTCAACCTGCTCGGCGGGTTCGCGGTCGGCGTCCTCCAGCACGGCATGTCGGTCGGCACGGCGATCCAGACCTACGCCCTGCTCACCGTCGGTGACGGGCTGGTGGCCCAGATCCCCGCCCTGCTCTACGCACTGGCAACGGGCATGCTCGTCAACCGCGTCAAGGGCGAGAACCCCCACCTCGGTGGCGAGTTCTTCGAGCATCTCTCGGCCAACCCCTCGACGCTGCGCACCGCTGCCGGCGGCTCTGCGTTGATCGCGCTGATCCCGGGCATGCCCAAGCTGCCGTTCCTCGCCCTCGCCGTCGGGTTGTGGATGATGGGCGGCCGGGTCCGCAAGCCCACCGTCGCCGAGGCGGCTGCGGCGGCCCTGGCCTCGGATGTCGTCGTGCGCACGAACTCCGACGATCCCGAGGTGCTGATGTCTCGGATGCGCTCGGAGCCACTCGAGCTACGCCTCGCCTACGACCTCGTCGACCTCGCCAACGGCGGCGACCTCCTCCCCCGCATCCGCGAGCTGCGCCGCCAACTGGCCAACGAGCTCGGCATGGTCCTGCCCCAGATCAACACGTCCGACGATGCCACGCTCGTCTCGGGCGAGTACCGGATCTCGGTCTTCGGCGTCGACGTCGGTGCCGGCAAGGCACCCGTCGGCTCGGTGCTGGCCCTGCCCGACCCGACCGTCGCCGACGACCTCAGCCTGGCCCAGTTCGGCGAGCGCGTCGTCGAGCCGGTGTTCGGTCTGATCGGCTACTGGCTGCCCGAGTCCGAGCGCGAGGCTGCCGCAGCTTCCGGCGCGACGATCGTGCCTCGCTCGGCGGCTGTGGTCACCCACCTCGCCGAGATCGCCCGCCGCTATGCCCCGGACCTGCTGTCCCGGCAGCAGGTGGCGGACCTGGTCGACATGCTCCGCACCGATCAACCGCTCCTGGCCAACGAGGTCGGCAACGACCGGGTCCCGATGCC
>JAOBWQ010000272.1 GCA_025463425.1 Ilumatobacteraceae bacterium
AGCTCGGCGACGGCGTCGTGGCGGCCGATGGTGGCCATCGAACCCTTGTCGCGGTACCGGAACGACTTCGTCGCCTGCCCGCACAGGCGCCGGCCGATCTGGCAGGCAACGTGGTGGCCGCCCTGGATCGCCGGCTGGGCGACCTGTGGGAGCGGCTTCTGCGCGTCGGCTGCGATGTCGCCGATCGCGAACACCTCCGGATGACCGGGCACCGAGAGGTCGGCGGCAACCACGATCCGGCCGCGAGCCAGTGGCACACCGAGCATCTCCGCCAGCGGGTTCGCCCGAACGCCGGCCGCCCACACGACGGTGTCGGCCTCGATCCGGCGCCCGTCGGCGAGCACGACGGCCGACGGGTCGATCTCGCGGACACCGACACCGGTCAGCACCTCGACGCCGCGCGCCGTCAGGGTGTCGCGGGCACGTGTGCTGCTGGCCGTCTTGAACGTGCCGAGCAGCCGATCCGCGGCCTCGACGAGCACCACCCGAGCCGTGCCGACATCGAGCTGGGGGAAGTCCTTTGCCAGCACATGACCGAACAGCTCCATCAGGCCACCGGCCATCTCGACGCCCGTCGGACCGCCGCCACAGACGACGACGCTGAGCGCGCCCGGCCGGACGGACGTGGGATCCGCTCCCGCCGCCTCGAACTTGCCGAGCACGTGGTTGCGCAACGCGACCGCGTCCTCCACCGACTTCAACGGGAACGCATGCTGGTCCACGCCGGGCACCCCGAACGAGTTGCTGACCGCTCCGGCAGCCACGACCAACGTGTCGTAGGTGATCGGCGGGCCGGCGCTCAGGACGACCGTGCGCGAGGCGAGGTCGATCGCAGTGACGCGTGCCATCCGGAACGCGACGTTGCGCTGGCGACGGAAGATCCCGCGCACCGCGTAGGCGATGTCGTCGCTGCCGAGGCCCGCCGTGGCGACCTGGTACAGCAGCGGCTGGAACGTGTGGAAGTTGTTGGCATCGACGACCGTGATGTCGACACCGACGTGTCGCAAGCCGCGGACCACGGCGAGCCCGCCGAAGCCGGCACCGATCACGACGACCCGATGCCGTTGCTCCATGCGCTCAGGATAGGTCGGTAGCCTGCTGGCCATGTCCGAAGACGATGTGGCCGAGCTCGCGATCCGCAGGTACCTCCAGTGGTTGAGCGACCCCGCCAGCATCGTCGACACCGAAGCCATCGACGCCGCCGAGGCCGTCGTCCGCGACACCACCGACGTGATCGCCAAGCTCAAGGCGCTGAGCCGGGTCGAGCAGTTGCGCTCCGGTGACAGCACTGCCGTGCGCGCAGCCTTCCTCGACCACGCCAAAGCCTGGGGCGACGCGAACCAGATCAGCCCGGCGTCGTGGATCCGTCTCGGCGTACCACCCGAGGTCCTGCGCGAAGCAGGAGTCACCGGCAACCGCGCGACGGTCCGCCCGTCGGCGCCGCGGCCGGCCGGCAGCACCCCACGCCCGAAGGCAGCCGGCGTCTCGATCGGCCAGATCTCTGCGCACGTCGCCACGCTCACCGAGCCGTTCGTGCTGACCGATCTCGCCGATTCGGTCGGCGGCAGCCCGATGACCGTGCGCAAGGCGGTCGAGCAACTCGTCGCCGACCGCAAGGTCCGTCGACTCGGCCCGGACCCGACGCACAACGGCCGCGGGCGCGCCCCGATCCGCTACCAGACCATCACCGGGTGAGGCCGGCGCTCGTGCGATGAGTCAGTTGGTCTGGTCGCAGAGCAGGGTCTCGCGCTGCCAGGCGTCGGCGATCTCGGCGACGATCTCGTAGGAGTGCACGCGGGCCGCGTGGTCGTGGATCGCGGAGACGACCATCAGCTCGTCGGCCTGCGTCGCCGCGACGACCTCACGGAGCCCGGCGTCGACCGTCTCGCGTGAACCGACCACCGAGAGCGCCAGCATCTGCTCGGCCTGGGCCTTCTCCATCGGCGACCAGAACTTGTCGATGTCGTCGATCGGCGGCTGGTACTTGCCGGGGCGGCCGCGGCGGAGGTTGGTGAACGCCTGCTGCAGCGTGGTGAACAGGCGCGTGCCTTCGGCGTCGGTGTCCGCTGCGAACACGTTGACCGCCACCATCGCGTGCGGCTGGTCGAGCTGTGCCGAGGGACGGAACGTGGAGCGGTACGTCTCCAAGGCCTGCAGCAGCGCCGCAGGCGCGAAGTGTGATGCGAACGCGTAGGGGAGTCCCAGCAGGCCGGCGAGCTGGGCGCCGAACAGGCTGGAGCCGAGGATCCACAGCGGCACCTCGGTGCCGCCGCCGGGCACGGCTTGCAGCACTTGGTTGGGCCGCACGGGGGCGAGCAGTGCTTGCAGCTCCTGCACGTCGCGTGGGAACTCCTCGCTGGCGTTCGGGTCGCGGCGCATCGCCGCGAACGTGCGCATGTCGGCGCCGGGCGCACGTCCGAGGCCGAGATCGATCCGCCCGGGATGGAGCGACTCGAGCGTGCCGAACTGCTCGGCGATCACGAGCGGGGAGTGGTTGGGCAGCATGACCCCGCCGGCGCCGACGCGGATCGTGCTGGTGCCCGCGGCGAGGTGACCGATCACGACCGCGGTCGCGGCGCTGGCGATGCCGGGCATGTTGTGGTGCTCGGCCACCCAGAACCGGTTGAAGCCGAGGCGCTCGGCGTGCCGGGCGAGATCGAGGCTGTCGCGCAGCGCATCGCCGGGGGTGGCGCCCTCGGCCACCGCGACGAGATCGAGGACGGAGAAGGGAACCATGCGGGCCACGCTACGGGCCTCTGGCGAGTCGAGTCGCGTGCCGAGCGAACGGTTGCGGACGGGCGCCTCGCCGGCACCGTCAGAGGTGCGCGAAGGTACGTGCATGTCCAGCGCAGTGCCCTCACGCGAGCTCGAAGGTCGGCGGATCCTGGTCGTCGGCGCGTCGTCGGGGATCGGTCGCCACCTCGGTCTGCTCGCCGCCAGCCACGGCGCGACTGTCGCGTTCGCAGCCCGTCGTGCCAGCCTCGTCCAGGAGGCTGCGCTCGAAGCGGGCCAGCACGGCATCGGCCTCGTCCTCGACGTGCGCGACCCTGCGTCGTGTGAGCAAGCGGTGGCCGAGGTCGTCGACGCGTTCGGCGGGCTGGACGACATCGTCTACTCGACTGCGGTCGATCGGCTGGTCCGGCTCGCCGACGCCGACGCCGACGTCTGGCGCGACACCTACGAGACGAACGTGATCGGCGCGGCGCTGGTCTGCCGCGCGGCCCTGCCCCACCTCAAGGCGTCGCGTGGGCGCGCCGTGTTCATCTCGGCATCGTCGGTCGGCCGGCCGCTGCCGGGGATGAGCGTGTATGCGTCGAGCAAGGCTGCGCTCGAGGAGATGGTGCGCGGTTGGCGCGGCGAGCACCCCGACCTCGCCTTCGCCACCGTGCGGGTCGGCTCCGCGCTGGGCACCGGCGTGACGGATCAGTGGGACCGCGAGCTGCTCGTCGAGCTGTCCTCGACGTGGCAGCAGCTCGGCTACGTGCACGACAACGGACCCGGCGCGCCGATGACGGCCGAGCAGGCGGCCGAGGTCGTGCTGCTCACGTTGACCTCACCGGTGTGGCTCCGCGAGCTCACGGTCGTGTCCGATCCAGGCCGTTACACGCCGCCGATCAGGCCGTGAGCAGGTGCTCCGCTCGACGTGACGGGCGGGCGTGACGCACGCCGCACCGTCCGAGTTGACTCGCCGCGACCGCTCTCGACATCATAGAACCAGAGTCTAAATCTGGGGGTACCACCTGTGACTGTGACAACCGAAGCGACCATTCGCTTCCC
>JAOBWQ010000298.1 GCA_025463425.1 Ilumatobacteraceae bacterium
CGCCGACAGCCCGGGCAGGATCACGTGCGCGTGCCGTGAGGTCTCGTTGATCCAGTTGTCGACGCTGATCATCGCGTCGAGCATCGGGAGCGCTGACTCGAGGCGGCCGGCGTCGGGGGCCGACAGCGCGGGGTTGCCGGCCATCACGACCAGCCCGCGCACGCGTCCGTCGCCCGGCGTCGCGATCTCCTCCGCCAAGCACGAGAGGGGCGCCTGGCCGAGCACCTCGGGCGCGTTGCGGACCCGGGTGTGCCACCGCGCGGGCTTCATCGGTCCCCGCTTTCGAGCGGTACGTGAGATGGCTGCGATCGCGGGCGTCGGGAACATCGCGCCGCCCTCCACGTCGAGGTGGCCGGTGAGCACGTTGACGACATCGACCGCCCACGAGGCGATCGTGCCGAACTCCTGGTTGCACAACCCGATCCGGCCGTACACGACGGCTCGCTCGGTGGTCGCCAGCTCGCGGGCGAGCTCGCGGATTCGTTCCGCCGGCACGCCGCATGCTGCCTCGACCGCCTCCGGCGTGAACGCGCTCGCCGCGGCGAACACCTCGTCGATGCCCTGCACCCTGCCGTCGAGCACGCCGAGTCGGGTCAGTCCCTCGGCGTCGATCACGTTGATGATCGCCAGCAGGAACGCGGCATCCATGCCGGGCACGATCGAGATCCACTCGTCGGCACGCTCTGCCGTGCCGGTGCGGCGCGGGTCGATGACGATCGTGCGGCCACCGCGCTCGCGGATCCGGTCGATCTCGCCGAGGATGTCGGGGCAGGAGAACAACGACCCGTTCGACGCGTGCGGGTTCGCGCCCATCACCACGAACAGGTCGGTGCGGTGGATGTCCGGGATCGGCAGGCTCCACGGGTTGCCGAACAGCTGCGCGCACGCGACGTTCTTGGGCCACTGGTCGACCGTGCCGGCCGACCAGATCACGGGCATGCGCGGGATCCCGACGACCGCACCGGTGTAGCGACTCAACGAGTAGTTGTGGACGGCCGGGTTGCCGATGTACGCGGTGATCGCGCGGATGCCGTCCTGCTCGAGGATCGGGCGGACGAGCTCCTCGCATCGGGCGAACGCCTCGTCCCACGAGACCTCACGCCACTCCTCGCCCTCGCGCACCATCGGCGCCCGCAGGCGATCCGGATCGTGGTGGAGATGGCCGAGCGCTGCACCCTTCGGACACAGGAAGCCCTTGCTCCAGACGTCAGCCCGATCGCCGCGCACCCGAGTCACCCGATCGCCGGTGGTCTGGATCTCCAGCCCGCACATCGCCTCACACAGGGGGCAGGTGCGCAGGTGGGTGCGCACCGTCTCGTCCCGTTCAACGCCGCCGTCCGTCACCGACCGGACCGTACTCCGGTCGACGATCCGGTCCGGAGCCGGAGCCGGAGGTGGACACGTCCCACGCTCAGGGCAGCGTGACCGTCACGGTCGGGATCGACGCAGCCTTCGGGTACCAGACCGCGACGTGATCGCCGTTCGCCGCGAAGACGATGCCGCCCTCGGCCTTCACGTAGACCGACTCACCGCCGCCGCAGCACTGCGAGTCGAACGTGCTCGGATCCACCCATCGCTGCGATTCGTCGACCGGCTCGCCGGTGGTGACGTCGATCATGATCCACGCCCCGCCCGTGCCGTCCTCGGCGATCGGTTCCGTCACCAGCGCGAACCCGTCGGCGACGGCGGACACCTGCCGTCTGCCGTCGAGATGCCATGTCACGTTCCCCGTCAGCGGGTCGACGCCCCACAACCCGGCGCCCTTGCAGCCAGCGCCCGTCTCGAAGTCGTATGACGTGCAGCCACGGACCAACGTGACGCCATTCGATGTCGCCGCCCGGAATCCCTCGCCGTTCGTCGAGACGATCGCCGGCTGCGACCACAGCACCTTGCCCGTCGCGTCGTAGCCGTGCAGCGCCGAGTCCGACGGGTCCAATGCGAAGTCGACACGGACCGCCTGTGCCCCAGCCGCCGCGACGGCGGCATCATCGGTGACCCACTCACCGTCGAGGAAGATCGAGTTGAAGCTCGTCGTGTTGTTCTCGGCGAGCAGCACGACATCGCCATCGTCGTCGAACCCGAAGTACCGGTTCGCTCCCGTCGAGGGCGGATACGGCACGTCGGTCGCCACCCCTGTCGCGACGTCGAACCGGACCAGGTCCGGTGTCGTGCCCGCGGCGGACGCAGGGCCGAACAGCAGCGAGGTCGCCGACTGGGCGACCGGTCGCCAGGTCACCGCAGGATCCAAGTGCACGCCCTGCGCCGCCGCCATGTCGGCCACAGTGCCCGTGACCGCACCGTCGGCGAGCGAGAGGCGATCGATGCGGAACGTGGGGAGCTCCGAATGATCGGGCGCATCCTTGGCGAAGAGCACGTACGCACTCGACGGGTTGGTCTCGGTCGGAGCCGCGTACACACCATCGGCTGCGTCGCTGAAGCAGCGGATCCACCGGACAGAGCCGTCCGAATCGATTGCGGCCAGCATCGAACCCGCGAAGTATCCGTACGACGACGGCACGACGGCGATCAGCATGCCTCCCGGGATTGCGAGCGCCGAAGCGTCCGGTTCCAGCACGACTGTCGAGATCTCCGACCTCGAGAGCGGCAGCTCG
>JAOBWQ010000300.1 GCA_025463425.1 Ilumatobacteraceae bacterium
TCCTCGAGCGCGAGCATCACGTTGACGCTGGCGTGCGAGGTCAGTCCAGCGCTGTAGAGGCTCTTGTCCTCGTCGATGCTGTCCGCCGAGCCGTTGAGCTTGCCGTGCTTGGACAGGATGTTCCTGATGGTCTCGGTACGTTCGCTCATCGCGCCACTCCAGTTGTCTGTGATGTTCCCGCTGTGCTCGGGGTTTCGGTGATGGCCATGTACACGGCCGAGGCGTAGTCGCCGTCGTGGGTGAGGCTGACGGACGCCGAGACGACCCCCGACTCGGCGAGCAGCTGAGCCCCGGCACCCGTGCGGCCGAATTCGATCGAGGGAACGCCGTCGGCGTCGCGTACGACCTCGATGGTGCGGTAGTCGATCCCATGCTTCGGGCGAAGGGCTTTGACGACCGCCTCCTTCGCCGCGAACCGTGCCGCCAGCCGCTCGGCCGACAGGCCTCCATCGGCCGATGTGCACATCGCGATCTCGGCCGGCGAGTAGATCCGCCGGAGGTAGCGATCGCCGAACTCGGCGATCGATGCCGTGACCTCGGGCACGTGAACGAGATCGATGCCGACGCGCACCGCAGTCACCGTCCGTCCTTGCGTTCGGCTCGCATCCATCGCCACACCTCCCTCGATCACGTCGACGTCCATGTAGTTGTTTTCGGCACACGACACGGCCGACTCAATCGGCAGAATCATTGAATCTGATTTCAATCGAAAGCTGCACTCTGCGGCCGATAGAGATTCGAGCCGAGTCGATCGGATCGACGTCGGGCGCGCCGGTAGTGTCCGCCCCAGCGCGAAGGAGAGGGTGAGCAATGGACCACGGCGATCTGCCAACCGGGTGCCCTCGACGCATCGGGTGGCTGGTCATGGGCACCGAGAGCTACGGGGTCAAGCGGATCACGTCCGGGATGTTGGTCGAGCTCGATCGCCGCGGCATCGAGCTGGAGGTCATGTCACTGTTCCCCGGGCTGATCGCGGAGAGTGCCGCAGCAGCCGGATTGCACACGACGGTGTTCGCTCCTGCGCCCCCGACCGCACGCCTCGCCATCCGGCTCCGGTCGATTCGCATCGTCCGGTTGCTGATGGACAACATCCGCGTTGCCCGCCGGGTCAGGCGTCAGATCAAGAGCAGCCGGGTCGAACTGCTCCAGCTGAGCGACATCGAGCTCGTCGCCGCGGCACGGCTCGCCACGCTCGGCACGCGCACGCAGATCTGCTACCTGACCCCGAACCGCCCGCCCGAGCACCGCGTTGCGGTCTGGGTGTTCCCGCGACTGCTCAGCGGACGCCGGTTGCGTGTGCTGGCCAACTCCGAGGACATCCGCGGACGCTTCGAAGCGGTCGGTGTCGCGAGCACCACCCTGACGCTGGGGATCGACGTCGCCGAGTTCACCCTGCCCCCCGGAACGCCACCACGCGACGAGCACGGCCCGGCGCGGCTCGTCAGCGTCGGGCGGCTGTGCATGTCGAAGGCACAGGACCTCTGGACCGCGGCGACGATCGAGTTGATCGAGCGTGGCGAGGACCTCACCCTGGCGATCGTCGGCGGTGACTTCTTCGAGGCCGACTTCACGGACAACCTGCGCGCCGCCATCTCGATGGCCGGCGTCGGGGACAGGATCCAGCTCCTCGGTGAGCGCTCCGATGTGATGTCGATCCTCGCCGACTCCGACGTCGCGCTGTGCGGCACTCGCGAGATCGAGGCGTTCGGTCTGGCCGCTGTCGAAGCGCTGTCCTGCGAGCGCCCGGTGGTTGTGCTCGGCGAAGGCGGCATCCGCGAGATCGTCGACGACGGCCTGACCGGCTGGTACGTGCCCACCGTCGACGTCGCGGGGGTCACGAGCGCGCTGGTGCGCTGCCTCGCCGACCGACCTCGCTGGGACGACATGGGTGCGGCCGGGCGCGAGAAGGTGCTCGAGCGCTACACCGTCGAGCGGGTCATCGAGCGCTACCTGGCGATCGTCTCGACTCCGCCTGGCGTCTCCCACACGTCCGCCGCTCCTGCGAACTTGCCCCCTCCACGCCACGGAGACGGCACATCTTGACGGCGTCTTGATGAACTCCGGACCCTGCCGGGATTACCCTCGACGGCATGGGCGGCACCGTGCAGACACAGTTTCGCGGGCCGAGTCAGATCGGGCGCGGCCGGCTCCGAGCGGCCGCTTGGCTGCCACTGATCGCGGCGGGCTCGCTGCTCGCGGCGGCCCAGCCGATGGTCGCCCAGGCGGCAGCACCGAAGCTGGCCGGCACGTGCACGGCGGGCGGCACGATGTCCGTCGTCGCTCACGAAGACGACGACCTGCTGTTCCTCAGCCCTGACCTCGCCGCGGACATCACCGCCGGCAAGTGCATCCACACGGTGTTCCTCACCGCCGGCGACGACGGCCTCGGGTCGTCCTACTGGCTCGCTCGCGAGACCGGGGCCAAGGCGGCGTACGCCCAGATGTCTGGCCTCGCCAACAGCTGGACCGAGACAGACGTCGTGGTGACCGGCCGAACACTCGCCACGTTCCACCTCGATGCCGCACCGAACATCTCGCTGACCTTCGTGCGCCTCCCCGATGGCGGTGTGGGTGGGCTGGGCTTCCCGTCCACCGGCTCGAAGAGCATGCAGCACCTGCTCGACGGCACCCTCGCTTCGCTCCAGACCATCGACGGATCGGCCACGTACACCGTCGCCGACCTGACGAGCACGCTCACCGGGCTGATGACCGCCGACCAGCCGGACACGATCCGCACTCAGGATCCGCTCGGCGGGTTCGACGACGGAGACCACAGCGACCACCACTCGACGGCGCGGCTCACCCTGGCCGCCCGCCAGAACTACGCCACGCCGAACACCCTGGTCGCCTACCGCGGCTACCCCGTCTCGGGCCTCCCGTCGAACCTCAGCAGCGCCGATCAGGCGGCGAAGACCAGGGTGTTCCTCACCTATGCCGCCAACGACTCGCGCACCTGCCAGAGCGAGGGCGCGTGCGCACCGCTCGCCGAAGGCACGTGGCTGAGCCGTCAGTACGTCGTCGGTCGCTGGACGCCGACGACCGTCGAGCGCGCGCCGACCGCCTTGGCCAAGGCGTCGGCGGCCGCCACGTCCGGATCCACGGTCACCCTCGACGGCACGGGCTCGTCGGACCCCGACGGCAACCCTCTGACCTATTCCTGGCAGCAGTTGAGCGGGACCGCGGTCACGCTGACCGGTGGCACCACGGCGTCACCGACGTTCACCGCGCCCGCCGCCGTCGGCGTGCTCACGTTCGCGCTCGTGGTCAACGACGGCGTGCTCCCGAGCGCCGCCAGCACGTTGACCGTCTCGATCGTCTCGCCGGGCACGAACCTGGCGCTGTCCGCTGTCGCCACGGCATCGTCCCAGAACGCCTCGACCGGCCAGACCGCTGGCAAGGCCATCGACGGGTCGGCCGACGGGTACCCCGGCGACTACTCCCGCGAGTGGGCATCGCAGGGCCAGAGCGCCGGCGCATGGTTGCAGCTGACCTGGTCGGCCGCGCAACCGCTCACCCATGTCGTGCTCCACGACCGCCCGAACGCCGTCGAGCAGGTCACCGGAGCCACCCTCACGTTCTCCGACGGCACCATCGTGCAGACCGGGCCGCTCAACAACGACGGCTCCGGCACCACCGTCACCTTCCCGGAGGTCGACACGACGAGCGTCCGGGTCACGATCACCAGCGTCGCCCAGGGCGGGCTGAACATCGGGCTGTCCGAGGTCGAGGCCTACGCCGACGGCGCCGCCGTCACGCCGCCGCCGGCCTCGACGAACGTCGCGCTGTCGGCTGTCGCCGCTGCTTCGTCGCAGAACGTGTCCACCGGCCAGACCGCCAGCAAGGTCGTCGACGGATCCGCCGACGGCTACCCCGGCGACTACTCCCGCGAATGGGCCAGCGTCAACGAAGGCGCCGGCGCGTGGGTGCAGTTGACCTGGACCGCCGCCCAGCCGCTGACCCGCGTCGTGCTCCACGACCGCCCGAACTCCAACGAGCGCGTCACCGCCGCGACGCTCACGTTCTCCGACGGCAGCACCGTGCAGACCGGGCCGCTGAACAACGACGGAAGCGGCACCACGGTCACGTTCCCGACGGTCAGCACCACGTCGCTGAAGGTGACGATCACCTCGATCGCTTCGGGTGGCGTCAACATCGGCCTGTCCGAGATCGAGGCCTACACCGACGGCAATGTCACGCCGCCGCCTCCCGCGCCCACCGACCTGGCGCTCGCGTCGACCGCCTCGGCGTCGTCACAGAACGACTCAACCGGCCAGACGGCTGCCAAGCTCATCGACGGATCCGCCGACGGCTACCCCGGCGACTACACCCGCGAGTGGGCCACCGTCGGCGAAGGCGCCGGTGCATGGGCACAACTGACCTGGACCTCGGCGCAGACGCTGACCCGCGTCGTGCTCCACGACCGGCCGAACAGCGTTGAGCACGTCACCGGGGCGACCATCACGTTCTCCGACGGCACGGTCGTGCAGACCGGACCGCTCAACAACGACGGGACCGGCACCACGGTCACGTTCCCGGCGGAGGCCACGACCACCATCAAGGTCACCGTCACCAGCATCGACGCCGGCGGCCTGAACGTCGGCCTGTCCGAGATCGAGGCCTACGCCGGCTGAACGCAAGCCTGGCTGGGTTCTGAGAGGGCGCGAGCCGAGAGCCTGACGACTCGAAGGCCCTGGTCGTCGTGGTCAGCGAGCAAGCATCAGCGGTTCACCGTCACCGTCGACAACCCGCTGTCGGTGATCGTCGTGACGTCCTTGCCGTTCACGGAGACGCGGATCGGGATCGGCGTGGCCAGCGTCGGCGAGCGCACCGCAAGGTGGTACCCGTTGCTGAGGTCCAACGCGCCGGCGAACTCGACGCTGATCTTGACGCTGTCGCCCGGCGGGATCTTCACGTACTTGCCGGCGACGGAGTAGTCGTCGTCGGCGTCGACCGACATGTCCACGGGTGCGTCGTCGACGGTCATCGACTTCGGAACGAGCGCGGAGTAGATCGACACGAAGGTGTTGCTGTACCCCTTGGGCAGGTTGACGAGGTTGCCGATCACGTAGTCGGGCAGGCCGTCGGCCGGAGCCGTGTTGCGCAGGATCACCGTCGCCGTCGTCGTGACCTCACCGGAGGACCGGTTCGTCGTGACGACGTACGAGGCGTCACCTTCGAGGTAGGCATCGATCTTGTTGCCGGCACCGTTGGTCAGCGCGAACGTGAACCCGTCGCCACCGTCGAGGGTCGGCAGCGAGCCCGACATGTTCGCCCGCTCGAACACGGCCTCCTCGTCCGGGCGCACCGCCCAGGCCTTCAGGTGCCCTTCAGCGGCCAGCGGTGCCAGATCGGCGGCCAGGAGCGGCGGTGACGGGAGATCGCCACCGAACAGGCTCCTGACGGTCAGTTCGGCAACCTTCTGCAGCGTGTCCCGGCGGGTGTCGTTCTCGGCCGTGACGTCCGAGTTGAGGTACTGGTCCTTGAGCAGGTACTGGGCGAGGTTGGCGGAGTCGAGTTGGGTGGTGAGGCCGTCGACGGTGACCGGGCCGGTGATGTCGAGCAGCTTGGCCAGCGCGAACACATCGAGGCTGATCACACCGTCGATCTTGCGGCCTCCACTCTGCGGGTACAGCTGGCTCATCACCTCCGCCGTGTCCGGGAAGTTCGGCGACATGGTCACGTTCGACCAGACCGAGTACGTGGCGAAGCCGTCGCTGCGGATCAGGCCGTAGGGGCCCCAGTGGTCGACCCAGTTCGAGGGTCCGGTGATCGCACGCGTCGCCGGATCGCCGCCGAGGTTCAGATCGGAGTGGCGCCCGAACTTCGTCACCGAGAACTTGCCGTTGTCGATCACCAGCTCGGCCCAGTTTCCCATGAACCCGCCGCCGCCACGCGCCTCGGCGGGGGTGAGGAACGAGATGAAGTAGACCCGTTTGCCGTCGCCGCCGAGCATCGCCGGCGCGTTCTTGACGACCTCGAGCGCGTTCGCGCCGCGGACCTTCTGCTTGGCGATGTCGACCCGCAGCGAGG
>JAOBWQ010000656.1 GCA_025463425.1 Ilumatobacteraceae bacterium
CCACCGCTGAGCGTGCCGCTCTCCTGGAACACCTTGTCGCCCATCAACCCGAACATGCCGAGCATGCCGCGCAGCTGGGTCTCGGTGAGCTGGATGTTCGACGGCACGGCGCTGCGGATGTTGTCGAGCAGTGATTTGTCGATGCGCAGGTTGTCGTGCTCTTGCGCGTAGTAGCCGACCGCCACGTTGTGCCCGAAGCGGAACTCGCCGAGCGTCGGATCGGTCTCTCCGGCCAGGATGCGAAGAAGGCTGGTCTTGCCGGCGCCGTTGAGGCCGAGCACGAGGAGGCGCTCGCCCTTGCCGATGTCGAAGGTGACGTCCTCGAACACGGGCTTGCCCGAGCCGTAGCCCTTGCACAGGTTGGTGGCCGTGACGACCGTCGCCCCCGATGCCGGCGGCTCGGGGAAGCGGACCTTGATCACCTTGTCGCCCTTGCCGACGTGCACGCGATCGGACTCGAGCCGGGCGATCTGCTTCTCCTTGCTGTGCGCCATCGCGGCCTTGGTGGCCTTCGCGCCGAAGCGATCGACGACCGTCTGCAGGCGCTGGATCTCCTTGGTCTGCAGCATCGCCTTGCGGGCCAGGCGCTCTTCGTCGGCGGCGCGGGCGCTCTTGTACTGCGTGTACGTGCCCTTGTACTCGACGAGGTGGCCGGTGGCGTCCTCAGCCGGGCGGTCGAGGTGCAGCACGCGCGTGATGGCCTCGTCGAGCAGGTCGAGGTCGTGGCTGATGACCAGCATCGCGCCGCGGTACTTGCGCATGTAGTCGAGCAGCCACATCTTCGCGTCGATGTCGAGGTGGTTGGTGGGCTCGTCGAGCAGCAACGCATCGCTGCCGGCGAAGAGGATGCGGGACAGCTCGACACGGCGCTTCTCGCCGCCGGACAGCACGCTGAGGGGCAGGTCCATCCGGTCGGCCTTGAGGCCGAGACCCGCGGCGATCGAGCGAGCTTCGCTGTCGGCGGCGTAGCCACCCGACATCGCGAACTCCTCCTGCGCGCGGCTGAAGCGGGCCACGTTGCGGTCGCTCGTCTCCTCCTCCATCGCGATGCGCAGCTTCTCGATGCGGATCAACGCGTCGTCGATGCCCCGGCCGGACAGCACGTGGGTGACGGCCGTGCGGCCGTCGAGCATGCTGGCGATCTTGGGGTCCTGGGGCAGGTACCCGAAGCCGCCCTTGCGCAGGATCTTGCCGGCGATGGGCTCGCTCTCACCGCCGAGCACCTTGAAGAACGTGGTCTTGCCGGCACCGTTTCGGCCGACGAGGCCGACCTTCTCGCGGGGCATGATGGTGAACGAGGCATCCTCGACAACGAGGCGACCTCCGATCTCCACCGACACACCCTGCACCTGAAGCATCCGTCCAGGGTGGCAGCACGAGTGCACAACCACAACTGCCTGTGCCAACCAACCGAGCGCGGCCGGCACGCATAGGCTCTCGCTCGTGGACGCACGGATCGATGCAGGGGTGCTCGCCGCACCGACCACTCGCCCGTCGAGCCGCCGCGCACTGCTGGCCGGACCGCTTGCCTGCGGGTGCGCCCTGGTCGGCGCTGCCGTGTACGTCGCCGTCGCCGACCCCACCGCGTCAGGTACGCACCTGCCGGGCTGTCCGCTGTACGAGCTCACCGGCATCTACTGCCCCGGATGCGGGTTGACACGAGCCACGCACTCGCTGCTGCGCGGCCACCTACGTGCCGCACTCGGCTACAACCTGCTGCTGCCGTTCTTCCTCGCCGCGATCGCGCTGGCCTGGTTCGGTTGGCTGCGCGCCGCGCTGGGACGGGCACCGGCGCGCTGGACGGCGAAGCTCTCCGCCCGCACGGGTGCGATCGCGATCGTCGTCCTCGTCGTGTTCGGCGTGTTGCGCAACCTGGCGCCGTTCCACGCCCTCGCCCCATAGAGGGCGACTACTGCTGCGGCGGTGGGATCGTCGGCACGGTGATGATGGGTGGTGCCGTCGTCGCAGGGGCGGCCGTGGTGGCCGGCGCCGCCGTGGTGGCCGGTGGCGCAGCTGTCGTTGCGGGCGGTGCGGCCGTCGTCGCCGTGCTCGACGAGGTGGGGGGTTTCGTCGTCGTGGCCGTCGTGGTGTTGCTCGTTGCCGTGCTCGACGATGTCGCCGCAGTCGTGGCCGTCGTCCCACCGGTGGGCTTGATCGTGGTGGTGGTCGGCGGCCTGGGGACGGTGGTCTTGGTGCCGGTCTGGTTGCCGGGAGGTCCATCGGGGCTGCCGGCCGAATCGTCGGTGAACGAGGTCTTCAAGCAGGCGCCCGGCTGAGCCGGCGCGGTGCCCAACGTGGCGCCGAGGTAGAAGGCGAGCACATTGCGGCCCTTCTCGGTCAGGTGCAGGTTGTCCTTGCCGGTGAGCTCGGGGTCCTGTGAGATCGTCGTCCAATCGAGGACGGTGACGCTGGAGAACATCGCGGCCTCCTCGTGGATCGCGTCGTTGACCTCTTGCTGCTGGGCGCGGAACAGCGAAGTGGTGATCAAGAGGGTCGGGCGGGGCACGAGGCGCAGCAGCATCGCGTGCAGGTACGACTGGTAGACGTCTTTCTTGTACCCGTAGTTGTTGCCGAGGAAGATCACGGCGGCGTCCCAGCCGGCGCTGAGCCGCTTGTCGAACACCAGCTTGCCGAAGTCGACTAACTTGCCCGTCTCCGCGTCGACCTCGACCTGCCAGCCGAGCGGGACGAGCACGTTGCACGCCTCGCCGCCGTAACGCTTCGAGATCGACGCCGTGACGGAGTCGCCGACGACGAGCAGCCGATTCCCGGTGGCGAGCTCGCCGAGCGTCTTCGTGGGCGGGATCGTGGTGCTCGAGGTCGACGTGCTGCTCTCCGGCGGCGCAGTCGGCGCGACGGTGCCCGTCTCCGTGGTCGGCAACGCCGTGCTGTCGGGGGCGACGGTCGGCGCCGCAGTCAATGCCGGGAGCTCGCCCACACCACCCACCGTGCCCACCGGGACCGTGTCCGCGCTGTTCGGCTGGGCGACAGCCGTGCACCCGACGAGGGCGACGATGGCGAGGAGACCGGCCACTCCGGTGCGCGCGGAAGGGAACCTACGAGCGGCCGTCATCCGACCATTGGAGCGAATCGAGCGCCCGGATGCAAGTCAGTGCGTGTCAGTTGCGAGCTTTCAAGGCGTCGCGGATCTCGGCGAGCAACTGCAACTCGGTGGGCGCGGGGGCCTCGAGCGGCGTCGCTTCGGCTTCGACGGCGGCCGCCTGCTTGCGCTTCAGCTTGTTGTAGGCCTTGATGATCGCGAACAGCACGAGACCGGTCAGGACCAGCGAGATCAGCGCGTTGATGAACGTGCCGATCTGCAGGGTCGCATCCTTGTGGCCGATGATCTTGCCGGTGTCGTCCTTGATGTCGGAGACGTTGTGACGGAGGGTGATCTTGACGTCGTTGAAGTCGGGCTGACCGAAGACGGCCGCGACGATCTGCATCATGATGCCTTCGGTGAAGGCCTTGATGACCACGCCGACCGCGCCGGCGAGGATCACGCCGACCGCCAGTTCGATCATGTTCCCCGACGCGATGAACTCGCGGAACTCCTGGATGAGGCCCTTTGACTTGACGCTCGACTCGGCCATCTCTGCTCCCTTGACTGTCCGGACCCCGTGGACGATCGTCAGTCGACGGCCGCCACGACGGCACGTCCGGTCGCCACGACCTCGACCTTGGCATCATTGAAGCACGCACCGCCGGCCAGGTCGTTCACCGTTCGCGCGATGAGTGCGTTCGACGTCGAGCCGTTGCCGAAGCTGCGTCGCCAGAGACCTTTCGGGATCGACACCACGCCCGGCCGAACCACGCCATCGATCCGCGCGACGAGCTCGACCTCCCCCAGCCCGTTGAAGACGCGAACGTGGTCGCCGTCGGCGATGCCGCGCTCGAACGCATCGTCGGCGTTCAGGGAGACGGCGATCTCCGGCGGATCGAACTCGGCGAACATCGAGTTGATCGTGCGGTTCGTCGACGGCGTGAGCAGCGTCAGCCCCGCCCGCTCGACCGCCGCCGGCCGTGGGAGGGGCAGCTCGCTGGTCACATCGTGCAGCCGGGCGCGAGTGCCGCCGTCGGCGAACGAGGGATACGTGTGCGCGAACTGGACGGTGCCGCCCGCCGCGCGGATCGCCGGCATCGACGCGTTCGCGGCCTCGGGATCGGTTCGGGCCAGCGCGGCGAGTCGAGCAGGATCTGGATCGAACTCGTCGGCGGCGAACCCGAGCGCGACGGCGAGCGCAGCGGCGACCTCGTCGTTCGATCGGCTCTCGCCGACACGATCGATCACGGCCTCGACGCGCAGCAGGCTGAACGAGCCGTACGAGCTGGCGAGGTCGTCGACCTCGAAGTGGGTCGTGGCCGGCAGGACGACATCGGCGAGCAATGCGGTGTCGGTGAGAACTTGGTCGTGGACGATCGTGAAGAGGTCCGGGTTCGCAAGCGCGCGCAGCCAGGCGTGCTGATCCATCGCCGTCGCCGCCGGGTTGGCGCCCTGCACGAAGAGCACCTCCGTCCGCGGCCATCCGGCCAGACGACCGTCGAGCGCGAGCCCGACGTCGTTCATGCTCATCTCGCGGCGTGGCCCGCGCTCGACGCCCACCGGCCAGAGCCGGTCCAGATCGACGGGCGACGTGCCCGACGTCGATGCGATGATGCCGCTCCCTCGTTCGCCGAAGTGGCCGGCGATCGCCCACAGCGACGCGACGGCGATGCATCCCGAACCACCATTGCGGTTGCGTTCGAGCCCCCACCCGAGGCGCAGCATCGCCGGGGATCGCCGGGCGATCAACTCGGCCAGCGCGACGATCTGCGCGGGTTCGATCCCGCACTCGTCGGCGGCACGCTCGACCGTCCAGGCGGCCGCGGCGGCGATGAGCTCGTCGGCGCCGTCGACGTGAGCGGCTATGAAATCGACAGCGAGATGCCCGTGATCGACGAGCCACGTGGTGAGCGCGAACGCGAGCGCTGCATCGGTGCCGGGACGGATCGCGAGGTGCAGGTCGGCACGCGCTGCGACCGCGGTGCGGCGCGGATCGATCACCACCAGGGTCGCGCCGTTCTTGACGGCCTTGGTGATCAGTGG
>JAOBWQ010000357.1 GCA_025463425.1 Ilumatobacteraceae bacterium
ACGTGGTTGTTCTTGTAGTAGTCGTGGTCGAAGGTGGAGTCATCGCCACTCGGGTACAGGACGCTCATGCGGATCATGCCGCGAACATACCCTGCCCCGATCGGGCGATGCATAGTGTGGCCCGATGGCCGACTTCCTGATCGGCGGGCAGATCGACCCCGCCAAGCACGAGCGCACCGGCACCACCACATCGATCGCGTCGGGCGACCTCACCACCCACGGCATGATCGTCGGCATGACGGGCTCGGGCAAGACGGGCCTCGGCATCGTGATCATCGAGGACGCGCTGCGCGCCGGAGTGCCCGCCCTCTTGATCGACCCCAAAGGTGACCTCACCAACCTGTGCCTGACGTTTCCGAACCTGACGGCCGCCGACTTCGAACCGTGGGTCAACGAGGGCGACGCGCAGAAGGCGGGCCAGACCGTCGCAGACTTCGCGGCAGCACAGGCCAAGGCATGGACCGACGGTCTGGCCGGATGGAGCCTGGGTCCGGCGGACATCGCCGCGTTGCGCAGCAACGTCGAGTTCACGATCTACACCCCGGGCTCGTCGGCCGGCGTCGGCATCAACATCGTCGGCTCGCTGCAGGCGCCGGCGGACGCGAGCGACCCCGAGGTCGTCGGTGACGAGATCGACGGGTTCGTCAGCGGGCTCCTGGGTCTCGTCGGGATCGACGCCGATCCGCTGACCAGTCGCGAGCACATCCTGTTGTCCAACCTGATCGTCAACGAGTGGACCGCCGGCCGCAGCCTCGACATCGCCGCGCTGATCGGACTGGTCCAGACGCCGACGATCCGCAAGCTCGGTGTCTTCGAGCTCGATTCGTTCTTCCCCCCGAAGGACCGCACCGAGTTCGCGCTGCGCCTGAACGGTCTGCTCGCTTCGCCGAGCTTCGGGGCGTGGCTGGTCGGAGAGCCGCTGGACATCGCGTCGATGTTGCACACCAGCGACGGCAAGCCGCGCTGTGCGATCGTTTCTATCGCCCACCTCGACGACCAGGAGCGGCAGTTCGTCACCACCCTCGTGCTCTCCAAGTTGGTGACCTGGATGCGGCGCCAGAGCGGCACCACCGACCTGCGCGCCCTGGTCTACATGGACGAGGTCGCCGGCTACCTGCCGCCGACCGCCATGCCACCCACGAAGAAGCCGATCATGACGCTGATGAAACAGGCGCGCGCGTTCGGCGTCGGCGTCGTGCTGTCGACGCAGAACCCCGTCGACGTCGACTACAAGGCGCTCTCGAACGCCGGCACGTGGATGATCGGCCGGCTGCAGACCGACCGCGACAAGCAGCGTCTGCTCGACGGGATGAGCGCTGCGGCCGGCGGTGTCGACGTCGGCGCGGTCGGCGACACGATCACTGGCTTGGCCAAGCGCGAGTTCGTGCTGCGCCGAGCGGGCAAGGACCAGCCCGAGGTGTTCACGACGCGCTGGGCGATGAGCTACCTGCGCGGCCCGCTGACGCGCGATCAGATCGCGACGCTGATGGCCGACCAGCGCGCCCCCGCTGCCGCCGTACCGGCGCAGGCGCTGCCCACTCCCTCGGCCGCGCCGACGTCTGCGACGGCGCCGGCACCTGCGGCGGCTTCGGTTTCGACTTCGGCGTCGTCGCTCGCCGCCGACGAGCTGGCCGTCATGCCGACCATCTCCGGCGGCGTCGCCGTCCGATGGGCCGATCCTGCCGCGCCATGGCTCCCGGCGGTCGGCGGCGATCCCCGAGGCGTGGTCAGCGCAGCGGCGATCGTCGCCCGCGTCGCGCTGCGCTACGACGACACGAAAGCCGACCTCGTCCACGACGACGAGTACGAGACCGTGCTGCATCCGCTCGGCCGCCAGGTCGACGTCTCCAAGGCGATCGGCGTCGACTACGACGACCGCGACCTTCGCGACACCGCGCCCCCGACGTGTGCGTATCGCCTCCCTGATGCACCGATCGGCAGCAAGGCTTTCTGGACCGACGTGCAGCGCGACCTCGTCGACTTCCTCGTCCGCAGCAAGTCGATGGAGCTGCTCACCAACCCAACGCTCAAGCTGTACAGCCGCCCCGGCGAGACCGCCGCCGACTTCGGCGCACGCTGCACCCAGGCCGCAGATGTCAAGGCAGACGCCGAGACAGCGGCACTGCGTGGGAAGTACCAAACGAAGGTCACCTCGATCCAGAACCAGATCCAGACAGCGCAGCAGCGGGCCGAGACGCTGCATTCCCAGGCCGAGAGCAAGCGCAACGAGGAGCTGCTCTCCACGGCAGGATCGATCCTCGGCGGGTTGTTCTCCGGCCGGAAGTCGCGTGGCGGTTTGCTCGGATCGGTGCTCGGAAAAGCCGGCACGGCCGCCGGCCGGATGTCGACGGCCGGCGCGGCCGGCGATCGCGCCGACGCCGCGTCGAACAAGGTCGGCATGCTCAACGATCAGCTCCAGGCACTCGAGGCGCAGCTTGCGCAGGAGGTGACCGAGATCGACACCCGGTGGCGCTCCGCCGCAGCCAACGTGACGACGACCACGATCCCGCTCGAACGTGCCGACGTGAAGGTCACCCAGCTGACGCTGGCCTGGCTGCCGGTCGGCGCGTCGACGTGATCGGCGCTTGCGGATCGAGTTGATTCCCGGCAGGCTGGGCCGGTCACGCGGGCGTGGCGGAATTGGCAGACGCGCAGGGTTTAGGTCCCTGTATCGAAAGATGTGAGGGTTCGATTCCCTCCGCCCGCACTCGCCGCTGACGCGTCGTCGTCAGAGGCGCACGTCCTCGGCGCTGGGGAACGCCACCGAGCCGAGCGGTCCGTGGAGCTCGACCAGCAGTGCCTCGGGCCCGGGCATGATCCCCATCGAGATGCCCAGCGCGTCGAGGTGGCTCTCCAGCAGCTCCGGGTGTGGATGGCGGGCGCGCAGCTGGCTGAGCTCCAACCCCGGCGCGGCGGTGGACGCGGGATGATGCGGCGTGCCCCACTCGATCAGGAACGGCGTGGTGGCGCTCAAGTTCAGCGTCAGGTGCCAGCTGAGGGTGACGCCATCGGGTCGGACACGCTGCATCGCCGAGGCAGGACCGGGGTCGTAGCCAGCGCGACGTGCCTCGCCCAGCACCGTCTCCATGTCCGGCACGGCGACCGCCCAGGCGACCATCCGCGCCTCGGTGAGATCGTCGATGCCGAATGGTCGCGGGAACGTCGGCGTGGTCTGCTCGTGGTCCGGGCCGACGATCTCCAAGTAGCTCGTCGGTCCGAACGAGCACAGCACGTTGCGGGTGCCCTTGCCCGTGTGCTGCCCGCCAGCTGATGGCGTGACGCCGGTCTGCTCGGCCAGCCAGGCCGCCGTCGCGGCGATGTCCGGCGTCGCGAGGACGAGGTGGTCGAGGGCGGCGATGCTGGTGCGCATCCGGAGAATCCTAGGGACACGCGCGTTCGACGGCCCGGCAGCGTTGCGAACCAGCGAGCGGTCGGTGAAACTCCGACCATGCCCGATGATGCGCTCGCCGCGACCGATCCGGCGGAGGAACTCCTTGACGTGCTCGACGACGACGGTGCGTTCGTCGACACCATGCCTCGATCCGTGGTGCACGCGCAGGGCCTCTGGCACGAGGTCTTCCACTGCCTGGTCATCCGCTCCAGCGCACCGCCGCGTCTGCTCCTGCAGCGACGCCGACGCGCGGCTCGCGCCTTCCCGAACCTGCTCGACGTCTCCGTCGCCGGCCACCTCAGCGCGGGCGAGCGACCACTCGATGGCGTGCGCGAGATCCGCGAGGAGCTCGGACTCGACGTCGATCCAGCGCGGCTCGTCCCAGTGGCCCTGCGGCGGCTGATCGACGACGGTGGCGAGGGGCGCAACCGCGAGATCGCGCACGTCTACCTGCTGGTCGACGACACGCCCCTCGAGGAGTTGACGCTCGATCCGGACGAGGTCGAGGGCTTCGTCGAGCTGACCGCCGCATCGCTGCAGCGGATCGTCGCCGACGGCGCTGCGCGCGAGCCCGGCCGCGAGGTCGACACCGGCGGCGTGGTCCGCGACGTGACGATCAGCAGCGCCGACCTCGTTCCTGATGTGGACGATTACTGGAGCGAACTGGCTTCGGCGGCCCACGCCCACATCGCCGACACCATCCACTGACTCTGGGACGCGTCAGCGACCAAGGAGGGTGAGCGCCTCTCCACGTGTGGCCGGGTTCGACTTGAGGATGCCGCGCACCGCCGACGTCGTGGTCGAAGAACCCGGCTTCATCGCGCCGCGGATCGACATGCACATGTGCTCGGCCTCCATCACCACCAGCACTCCGGCGGCATCGAGGCGATGCATGATCGCATCGGCGATCTGCACCGTGAGTCGTTCTTGCACTTGCAACCGTCGCGAGTAGCCGTCGACGACGCGAGCGAGTTTGGACAGGCCGCACACCCTGCCGTGGGCACCGGGAATGTAGGCGACGTGGGCCCTGCCGATGAACGGCAGCAGGTGGTGCTCGCACATCGACGAGAACGCGATGTCGCGGACGATCACCATCTCGTCGTGGTCGACCTCGAACTGCCGGTCGAGGTGCTCGGCCGGATCTTCCGCGTAGCCACGGAGCAG
>JAOBWQ010000381.1 GCA_025463425.1 Ilumatobacteraceae bacterium
GTGCACGGTTCGCTCGAAGCCGTCACGGAGAGCCTGCGCCGCCTCGAGCGCGAGACCGTCAAGCTCGCCTTCGTGCAGCGCGGCGTGGGTGGCATCACCGAGAACGACATCATGCTCGCCGCCACCACGAACGCCACGCTCATCGGCTTCAACGTTCGTCCGGACCGCAAGGCCCGGGAGATGGCGGCCAGCGAGCACGTCGAGATCCGGACCTACGAGATCATCTACAAGCTGCTCGAGGACATCGAGCGGGCGATGGTCGGCATGTTGGCGCCGGAGTTCGAGGAAGTGGTCACCGGCGAAGCCGAGGTCCGCGAAGTGTTCCGTGTGCCACGCATCGGTGGCATCGCCGGTTGCTATGTGCGCTCCGGCGTCATCAGCCGCGGCACGAAGGTGCGCTTCCTCCGCGAGGGCGTCATCATCTGGAAGGGCAGCATCACGTCGCTCAAGCGCTTCAAGGAAGATGCCCGCGAGGTCCGTGAGGGCTTCGAGTGCGGCATCGGCCTCAGCGACTTCCAGGACCTCAAGCCCGGCGACATCATCGAGACCTTCGAAGAGCGCGAGATCCCCCGGGTCTAGAACGTGACGGGGAGCAATGCCGACGCACGCTGCGTCGGCGTTGCTCCCAGAACTTCGCTCTGGCCAGGCAGATATCCTCTCGTCATGGCTGACCTCGACTTCTTCTTCGACCCGGTGTGCCCGTTCGCGTGGATCACGTCGCGCTGGGTCACCGAAGTCAGCCAGCTGCGCGACTACGACGTCCGCTGGCGGTTCATCGCGCTGGCGGTGCTCAACGAGCAGCAGACCGGTGAGTGGTACACGCCGGAGTATCGGGCCGGCCACATGGCGGGGTTCAAGGCGCTGCGCGTCGCTGATCAAGTTCGCCTGACTGCGGACAACGCCGCCGTCGGGCGGCTCTACACCGCGCTCGGCAACGCGATCCACGTCAACCGGGCCCTCGGCCACGTGCGCGAGCATCCGGAGGCACTGATCAGCGCGGCGCTCGTCGAGGCCGGGCTCGATCCGGCGCTCATCGCCCACGCCGACGATGAATCGCATGACGCCTACCTGCGCGCCGACACTGCTTTGGCGCTGGAACGCACGGGCAAGGACGTCGGCACGCCGATCATCACCTTCGACCCGGACACCGAGACGCCGTCGAGCTTCTTCGGCCCAGTGATCTCCAAGGCCCCACGCGGCGCCGAAGCGCTGAAGCTGTGGGATGCGATCACCACGATCGCCACCTCGAGCACGATGTCCGAGCTCAAGCGCTCGAACCGGGCCAAGCTCGACTTCACCTGACCCACGTCGATTTCCCAGCAAGGAGGCCGTCATGGCCAAACCAATGAAGCGTCGGGCGGCAGCGCCGTCGCAGCACCGCTATCCCCGTGAGGCACGGCTGAACCAGTCGCTGCGCCAGGTCATCGCCGAAGAGCTGGTGGCGATCGATGACGAGCACCTCGATCTGGTGACGATCACCTCGATCGACGTCGATCCGGAGATGAACCGCGCGATCGTGTTCTTCGATTCGCTCAACGGTGAGGACGCCGATGCCGAGATCCTCGTGGCGCTCGCTCGGTACCGGGTGCGGCTGCAGAGCTCGGTCGCCCGTCAGATCCGCTCGAAGAAGACCCCGATCCTGGAGTTCCGCCCCGACGAGGTGATCCGCTCCGCGGAGCGCATCGAGCGGATCCTGCGCGAGAACCCCAGCCCCGCCGTGCTCGACACCGAGCCTGAGACCGACACTGAGACCGACGCCGAGCCGGAGACCGACGCGGAGACCGACGCCGATCCGGAGACCATCGCTGAGCCGGCGAGCAGCACCAACCTCGAGACCATCGACGGCGATGACGACGACGAGAACGAGGTCGCCGTCCTCGACATCGCCGATGGCCCGGCGTAGGCCGCCGACCGTCCATGGGATGACGGTCATCGACAAACCTGCCGGGATGACCAGTCACGACGTGGTCAACCAGCTCCGGCGTCACTTCGGCGAGAAGCGGATCGGACACGCCGGCACGCTGGATCCCGGCGCGACGGGAGTTCTGGTCGTGGCCGTCGGGAACGCAACCCGGTTGATGCGGTTCCTGTCCGGGGCCGACAAGTCCTACGTCGGCGAGGTCGTGCTCGGCTCCTCGACCTCCACGCTCGACAACGAGGGTGAGGTCCTGGCCACGTTCGACATGTCCGCTGTGACCATCGACGACGTGCGTCGTGTCGTCGCCGAGCACCTGGTCGGTGACATCGAGCAGATCCCGCCGATGGTCTCGGCGCTCAAGGTCGACGGGCGCCGCCTCCACGAGCTGGCCCGGGAGGGCATCGAGGTCGAACGCGCGGCACGGCCGGTGCACATCGCCCGGTTCGACGTGGAGGTCACGGACACGCCGGGCGTGCTGCGGATCGAGGTCGACTGCACGACCGGCACATACATCCGCACCCTGGCCGACGACCTCGGACGCCTGCTCGGCGGCGGAGCCCACCTCCGCAACCTGCGCCGTACTCGGGTCGGGACGTTCACGCTGGACCAGGCCCAGACGATCGATGCGGCGACGCTGCTACCGATCGAGACCGCCGTCGCTCGGCTGCCGGCCGTCGTCGCCGACGCAGAGATGGTCGAGCACATCTCCCACGGCCGGCTGCTGCCGGTGTGGGTGGGCGACGGGCCCTGGGCGGTCTTCGACTCGGTCGGCGATCTCGTCGCCGTCTACGAATCGTTCCGCAACCAGCAGGCCAAGCCCGTGGTGGTCATGATCGGGCAGTGACGCAGGTGCTGCGTCAACGGCCGATCATGACCGGGGACTGCTGAACGAGGCTCAGGCCGGGGTGCGGGCCGGCTTGCGGCGGCGAGCGCCGGCCACGGCGACCAGGCCGATGCCGGCCGCCACCGAGATGACGGCGATCTGCAGGGTCGAGGCCGAGTCCGAACCCGTGACCGGCAAGATCGCCACGCAGGTGGTGCTCGAGCCGCTCGTGCTGCTCACCGAGCCGGCGGGGCAGTTGTGCGGGCAGTTCTGGCCGGCGCCGTAGCCGGTGCCGTGACCCGTGCCGTTGGTGACGCAGTGCGCCGGAACGGTCGTGGGCGGCGGGGGGAGCTGCTCGACCGTCGTGGTCGTGGTCGGCTCCTGCGGGGGGTACGCGTCATCGGCGTGAGAAGTTCCGGCGAGCCCGAAGAGGCTCAGTCCAACACTGGTAAGCAGAACAGCGATCCGACGCATTGTGGTGATTCCTTCTCCGTTGCAATGGATCTCAGCCGATCCCCGAACGGGTCGAACCATAACAATTTGCTCCAAAGTTAGCCACAGATCGTCGAGATCAAGACGATATCTTGCCACTTTGGGTGATGGCCGAAACGGTCACCAGGGCGCGGTGAGCGCCAACTGCCGAGTGAGAACGTCCAGTTCAGAGGCGGTGGCAGCGACCTTTCCGCGGCCGAGGCCGTACGGATCGGCGATGTCGTCGTGGCCTTCGTCGCCCATCAGATCGCTCGCTCGCCGACCGGCGGCGATGCTGGTCAGCCAGTCCTCCCAGGAGCCATCCGAACGCCCATTGGCGCTGGCTCGGCGCAACAACTCACGGAGCGTGAACGTGCGCGGAAACGTCGTTCGATGCGACGCGACGACGACGCGGAGGTGCTCGCGAGTCATCGTCACGATCAGGTCCGCGCCCTCGGAATCGAGCAACGCACGGTCCATCTGGCGAGGGATGTGGCCGGAGATGTCCACGCCGATGTCGCCGACCGCGCCGACGGCGACCGGATCGACCGGCAGCGAGAACGCCCTGGTGCCCACCGACGTGACGGAGGCGTCGTGCCCCGCCTCCCGGAGGTGGTGGAGCAACAACCCGGCTGCCATCGGTGATCTGCAGACGTTTGCGGTGCACACCACTAGTACGCGCCGGGCCACGTGCCGAAATGTACCATCATGATGATGGCTCGCCGGCGGATCAAGGTCACCGGTCAAGACGCAGTGGCAGTGGCGTGCATCGCTGTTCTGGCGGCGCTCTGGACGGTGCAGGCAGGGCCTTCGCCGACCGGGACCACCGCTGTCGACGCCGTGCTCGTGTTCCTCTCCGCAGTCGCCGTCGTGTGGGCGGCGGCCAGCGCGCCCTGGTGGGCGGGCGTGGTGGCAGCCGGGGTCGGATCGGCGCTCGTGTCGTCGAAGCCGTTCCTGCTGATCGCGCTCTGCGCGCTCGCCGGCGGTCTCGCGGTCGGCTTGGCCAAACGGAGCCTGCCCTGGTCACGAGCCCTCGTCGCCGGGGCTGCGCTGCAGCCGTTGGCCCGAATGGGCGGTGTCGGGTTCTTCGGTCTCAGCTCGATCTTCGGAGTAGGGGTCTCGATCGCGCTGATCGTGCTCGGCATCCGTCGCCGCCCGAGCAGGACCCGCCGCTGGATGTGGGCCACGGTCGTCGGTGGGTTGGTCGTGATCTTCCTCTCGCTCGTCGGTTTGGCGGTCGCCACGGCGTCGGCCCGGCCGGAGCTGGAGAACGGCAACCGCGTCGCCCGACAGGGCATCGCGATGTTGGCCAAAGGCGATCTCGCCGGTGCCGAGAAGGCATTCGCCAACGCGACGATCATCTTCGGCCACGCTGACGACTCGTTCAGCGCGGCGTGGGCCCAGCCGTCGCGCCTGCTCCCGGTGATCGCCCAGAACCGCGACGCGGTATCGGCGCTGGTCGCCGGGGCGCAGACCTCGATGCGGCACATCACCGACGCGCTGAAGCTGATCGACCTCGACAAGCTCCGCCCGCACAACGGCCAGATCGACATCGCCACGGTGCGAAAGCTCGCGGTGCCGATCGAGGGCCTGAACACCGCACTCGACGAGCTCGATGCCACGGTGCGCGGCGTCAGCGACAGCGGGTGGGTGGCCGGTCCGATCCGTGACCGGGTGGCCTCGCTGCGGGTCGACATCGCCAAGCAGAAGGTCCGCGGCGCGAACGCGCTCGAGGTCGTCAAGAACGCGCCGGCGATGCTCGGCGGCGACGGCAAACGGGTCTACTTCATCTCGTTCCTCACCCC
>JAOBWQ010000393.1 GCA_025463425.1 Ilumatobacteraceae bacterium
GCTCGAGGCCGAGGTTGCCCTCCTGGATGAGGTCGAGGAGGTCCATGCCCTGGGGCAGCGGGTACCGGCGGGCGATGCTGACCACGAGCCGGAGGTTCGAGCGGATGAACCGATCCTTGGCCTTGGCAGCTGCAGTGACGTCACGCTTGAGGGCGACGCTCTTCTCGCCGTTGGAGATGCGCTCGGCGGCCTCGCGGCCGGCTTCGATGGCGCGGGAGAGCTCGCGCTCTTCTTCCGCGTTGAGCAAGGCGACCTTGCCGATGTCGTTGAGGTAGAGACCGATGGAATCGTTCATGAAGCAATCAACCGTTCTTGTTGTGTACGCATTTCGGCAACCGCGGCGCCGGACCGGACGCACGAACGTGATTGATCGAGATCAACCGCTTCGTGTTCCTGTTCCGTCGCCACTCATCGCCTGCACAAATCGTCCGCTCGTCGAAATTGACGCAAGTTTTTGGATGAAATCTGCCTGTCCAAAGGGGGAATGGACAGAAATGAGAGGTAGCTCTGTGGGGGGAGTTCCAGAGTACACCATCGGTCAAGCGCGTGTCAGGTCAAAAAAGTAAGACCTCGGTGTGACGCGCGCCGCCACATCGGTGAGGCATCTCTCCTAGACTCGGAACCCGTGCCGCGACGTATCGGATTGTTCGGCGGCACGTTCGATCCCCCGCACGTCGGTCACCTCGTGACCGCAGTCAACGTGCGTCATGCCTTGCGACTCGATGTGGTGGTGTTGATGGTGGCCAATGTGCCCTGGCAAAAAGAGCGAAGCCGCCGGATCACGCCTGCTGAGGACCGCTACGACCTCGTCGAGGCCGCCGTCGCGGACGTCGACGGGCTGGTGGCCGGACGCACCGAGATCGATCACGGTGGGGCCAGCTACACCGCCGAGACCTTGCGCACCCTCGGTGAGGCGAACCCCGATGCCGAGTTCTTCACCATCGTCGGCGACGACGCGGCCGCCGGGTTCACCACCTGGGACCGCTACCGCGAGGTCGCCGAGCGGTCCTCACTGGTCGTCGTCGACCGTCCCGGCGAGAGCGTCGCCGTTCCCGCCGAGTTCGAGTGGTTGCGCGTCGAGGTGCCTCACCTCGAGGTCTCCAGCACCGATCTGCGCGCCCGATTCACCGACGGCCGCCCGCTGGACTACCTGATCACCGAGCCGGTGCTCGATGTCATCCGCAAGCGAGAGCTGTACGGAGCCATGCTGTGACGGCGTTGCCATCGCGGCGCCGCAACCGCACGATCGCCGCTGCGCTCTCCGGGCTGCTGGTGCTCGGTGCCGCGCCGGCGCTCGGATACGTCGGCTGGGACGTCCTGCGCAACTCGAAGGAGGGCACGGAGGCCAAGACCTATCCCTACGTGGCCTTCCCGTCGACACCGACCGCGATGATCGCCACCGTCGACGACCAACAGGTCGTCACGGCGCTGGCCGTGCTGGTGCTGGCACCGGGCACGGGCAAGGGCGGCACCATCGTGTCGTTCCCCACCGACGCGAGCAGCTCCCAGACCGCCGAGGAGCAGCAGGTCCCGATGGCCCAGAGCGTGATCGTCGGCGGTGAGGAAGGAGTCGTCTCGGACACCGAGTCGCTGGCCCGGGTCTCGATCGGCAACGACGGCGTGCTCGATCAGACCAGTCTCGCCGCGCTGCTGGCGCCGCTCGGCTCGATCAAGGTCACCCTGCCCAACGACGTCGTCGCAGCGGATGCAGCGGGGTCGACGAAGGCTCTGTTCGTGGCCGGAGCCGCCGACCTCACGCCGGAGCAAGCCGCCAGCGTGTTGATCGCCCGAGACCCCAACCAGGCCGAGGCCAAGAGGCTTCCGAACGTGCACACGATGTGGTCGGCGATCGCAACTGCGATCGGAGCAGGCATCAAACCCGACGCGGTGACGCCGCTCGGTACGAGCGGCCCGGCGACGTTCGCGGAGTTCATGCAGCACTTCATGGCCGGTCCGGTGCAGGTCTTCAACGACCTGTCCACCACGCCGATCACCGGGTCCACCAACCCCGACAAGATCGACGTCGGCCGGATCGACATCTCGTCCGTCGTCACCCTGATGGCCAACCTCGCGCCGTCGGCGATGATCACGCCGAACTCGACGCTGAGCTTCCGCATCGAGAACGGGCTCACCCAGGCCGACATCGACGCCGCAGGGCTGAAGGGCGTGACGCCGATACAGGTCACCCTCGACATCGTCCAGCGCGTGCTGTTCGCCCAGGGCAACATCGTGTCCGTCTCGCCGGAGGTGTTCACTCTCGCCAGCAAGAAGGTGCCGGACACGACCACCGTGTTCTCCGCTGGAGGCCTGCAGTCTGCGGAGCTGCAGGTGTTCACCGACACCTTCGGCAAGGTCACGTTCAAGGATCCACCGTTCCAGTTCCCCCTCGTCAACATCGTGCTGGTCGTCGGTCGTTCGTACCTCGACGGCATGCTGGCCCGGGCGACGTCGAACGCGACGAGCACTACCACGGCCGCCACCGGCACGGGCGCAACTGGAACGGTTGCCGACACTTCCGCCAGTACCGTGTCGTCCTGACATGACCACCGATCTGGATTCGAAACAACTGGCCTGCTTCGCCGCTCGCGTCGTCGACGACAAGAAGGCCACCGACACCCTGGTCATCGAGGTCGGCCCGATCCTCGCCGTCGTGGAGTACTTCGTGATCACGAGTGCGGCCAACCGCCGCCTGGTGCGCTCGCTGGCCGACGAGGTCGAGGGTCAGATCCGTCTTGAGACCGGCCGCTCACCGCTGCGCGTCGAAGGCGCCCGGGAGCAGCAGTGGGTGCTGATCGACTACGGCGACATCGTCATCCACGTCTTCAGCGACGAGACCCGCTCGTTCTACGAGATCGAGCGCCTGTACCGCGACGCGCCGTTCATCGACTGGGAGTCCATCGCTCCGCCGGTCCTGCCGGTGGCCAGCGAATTGGGCTGAATCTCGGCCGCCAGAGGTTGCACCGCTGAGGGCCGCTGGTATCTTCATCTGGCCAATTGCGGGGCTGTAGCTCAGTTGGTAGAGCATCTCCATGGCATGGAGAGGGTCAGGGGTTCGATTCCCCTCAGCTCCACGGAAGACGCCCAGGTCACGCGACCTGGGCGTCGTTCGTTTTCCAGTCGGGTTCAGCCAACCTCGTCTGCGGCGCCGTCGAGGTAGCCGGTTCGGGCGACCTGTGCGTACCAGTGCGCGCTCTCCTTGGGGATCCGCTCGAGCGTGTCGGGAGCGACCTCGACCAGGCCGAACCGGTATCGGTAGCCGTGGGCCCACTCGAAGTTGTCCAACAGCGACCAGGCGAAGTACCCCTTGACGGGCACGCCCTCCTCGATCACGGCCTGGAGTTGGGCGAGGTGCTCGCGCAGGTATGCGATGCGGTCGGCGTCGGCGACGCGCCCGTCGCGGCGAGTGGTGTCGGGCATCGCGGCGCCGTTCTCTGTCACGTAGTAGGCCGGCATCGGGAACCGTTCGTGCAGGGTGCGCATCAACCAACCGAACGACTCGGCGTGGACCTCCCAGCCCATGGCAGTCGAGCGCCGATGCAGGGCCCGGCCTTCGCCTTCGACCGCGCCGATCAGTTGGCGGGTGTAGAAGTTGACCCCGAGGAAGTCGATCGGCTGCGAGATCAGAGCCATGTCGTCGTCCTTGACCTCGTGCTGTTGCCACCCGAGCCGCTCGACGGTGCGCTGGGGGTATCCGTGTCCGGCGACCGGGCTGATGTACCACCAGTTCTCGAGATCGTCGACGACCTGGAACCGATCGACGGCGGCCGGGGCCTCGCTGGTTCGGAACGCGGGCGTGAAGTTGACGGTGATCCCGGCCTCGGCGTGCGGGGCGATGGAGCGGATCCGTTCCAGCGCCATGCCGTGTGCGAGCAGCACGTGGTGGCTCGCAGCCAATCCCTCGGCCAGCGAGGCGCGGCCGGGCGCGTGCTCACCGGTGAGGTAGCCGTGGTTGGACACGACGAACGGTTCGTTGATCGTCGTCCACGTGCCGATCCGGTCGCCCAGCCGAGCGACGACGAGCTCGGCGTAGTCGGCGAACGCCTCGGGGACGAGACGAGACGTCCATCCGCCGCGGTCCTCCAGGGCCTGGGGGAGATCCCAGTGGTACAGGGTCGGGAACGGTTCGATGCCGGCTGCGAGCAGGCCGTCGACGAGTCGGTCGTAGAAGTCCAGGCCGGCCTCGTTGGTCCGGCCGACGCCGTCGGGCAGCACCCGTGGCCACGCGATCGAGAACCGGTACGCGCCCATCGACAGCGAGCGCATCAGCTCGACGTCGGCTTCCCACCGGTTGTAGTGATCGCACGCAACGGCGCCGCTGCTCCCATCCGCGATGTTGCCCGCCGTGGAGCAGAAGCGGTCCCAGATGCTCTCCCCACGGCCGTCCTGGGCCGTGGCACCCTCGATCTGGTACGCCGACGTCGACGTCCCCCAGACGAACGTCGACGGAAACCGGGGACCGGCGGGGTCCGTGGCACCCGCCGGTCCACCGAGATCTGCGGGCGTCATCGTCACAATTTCCATGGACATGGCCTTCTTCTGGAAGTCAGGAGGGTTACAGTTTCCACAGAGTACGCCGCGAGATGCCCCGCCGAGCACAGCGGACACGGTTGAGGAGGATCCGGTGGCCACCATCGAGGACGTTGCGGCTCGTGCCAAGGTCGGCATCGGCACGGTGTCGCGCGTCATCAACGACAGCCCGCAGGTTCGTCCGGCGACGCGCGCGAAGGTGCTCGAAGCGATGAACCAGCTCGACTATTCACCGGCCCGACCTGCGAAGACGTCGCGGCGCCGGTCACATCAGTCGATCGCGGTGCTCGTTCCGTTCTTCGATCAGCCGGCCGCGTACCAGCGCCTGCGCGGGGTCGTCGGGCAGCTCCAACCGCACGGGTTCGAGATCGTCCTGATGAACGTCGAGTCCACCGCGCAGGCGCGCGATCGACTCATGGAACTTCCATTACGTCGGGACCTCGACGGTCTGATCATCATCTCGCTGCCGCTGAGCGACGAGGACGGCGCTCGGCTCGCCGCAGCCAAGTTCCCGACCGTGCTCGTCGACACCCAGCACCCCGCGCTGGCCAGCATCGTCATCGACGACCACGCCGGCGGACGCATGGCCACGGGCCACATGATCGACCTCGGCCACGAGCGGGTCGCGTTCATCGGCGAGCCGCGGCACAACCCGTTCGGCTTCTCCTCCAGCGGCCAGCGCGAGAACGGCTACCGGCAGGCGATGGAAGCGGCGGGGTTGGACATCCCCCAGCACTACCTCAAGTTCGGCCCGCACCACAGCCCCTCGGCGAGGTCGTTGGCGATCGAGTTGTTGGCCCTGCCGGAGCCGCCCACGGCAATCGTCGCTGCCAGCGACGTGCAGGCCCTGGGGGTGCTCGACGCCGCGTCCGCCACAGGTCGGTCGGTCCCCAACGACTTCTCGCTGATCGGCTACGACGACATCGAGTTCGCCTCCTACGTGGGTTTGACCACGATCCGCCAGCCGCTGTTCCTGTCCGGTGTGCGTGGGGCCGAAGTGATGGTCGGCGCACTGGCCGCCGAAGGATCGCGGCCGATCACCGAGCACCTGTCGATCGAGCTCATCGCCAGGTCGACCACCGCTCCCGCCGCCTCCAATCGCGGCGTGAACACCGAGGGAGCCGATTCGCCGACGGCTCGAGGCCGAACCGAGTGACCGACACAGCATTCACAACAGAGATCAGGACAGGGACAGCGATCGTGACGATGACTCAGACAGCGGCCGTGACGGTGCACGAGATCGAGGCAGGGGCTCAGCGTGCCGTGGTGCCGTGGTGGCAGACAGCGGTCGTCTACCAGATCTACGCGCGCAGCTTCGCGGACTCGAACGGGGACGGGATCGGGGACCTGGAGGGCATCCGCTCTCGCCTCGACTACCTGCAGGACCTCGGCGTCGATGCCGTCTGGTTGACGCCGTGCTACCCCTCGCCCCAGCGCGACCACGGCTACGACGTCGCCGACTACTTCGCGATCGAACCCGACTACGGCGATCTGGAGACCTTCGATCGGTTGGTTTCGGACGCCCGTGCCCGGGGCATCAGGGTCATGATGGATGTGGTTCCGAACCATTGCAGCTCGGCGCATGCGTGGTTCCAGGAAGCACTCGCGGCCGCGCCGGGCAGCCGGGCGCGGGCGCGGTTCTACTTCCGCGACGGCAAGGGTGAAGACGGCAGCGAGCCCCCGAACAACTGGTTGGCCTGGTTCGGCGGTCCGGCGTGGTCGCAGGTGGTCGAGCCGGATGGCGCGCCGGGGCAGTGGTACCTCCATCTCTTCACGCCGTGGCAGCCGGACTTCGATTGGGACAACGACGACGTCGCCGAACAGTTCGACGACATGCTGACGTTCTGGTTCGACCGCGGCGTCGAGGGCTTCCGGGTCGACGCAGTGTCGGTCGTCGGCAAGACGCCGGGTCTCCCGGACACCCCGCCGCCGCCGCCCGACGCACGCGTCACCGACCGCGCGCTGCACAACCCGCACGTCCAGTTCCGGCCGGAAGGCCATGCGCCCTGGCTGCGCTGGCGTCGGCTCACCGACGCGTACACCGCCGCTCACCCAGACCGACCGGTGTTCTTCGTCGCCGAGGCGTACTCGCCCGGGCGCCCCGACCGTGTGCTCGAGTACCTCCGTGGGGACAAGTTCCATCAGGTCTTCTCGTTCGACCTGCTCCTCGCGCAGTGGAACGCCGAGCAGTTCCACCGAGCCATCACGGACTCGATCAACGAGCTGGCCAGCCACCACGTCCCCCTCGTGTGGACGCTGAACAACCACGACGCGCAGCGGTCCGTCACCCGCTACGGCCGCGACGACGCCACCGATCCGGCGCGGTTCAGCGGCAACAACCTGATCAACTCCGACTCGCCCGTGGATCTCGAGCTCGGCACCCGCCGCGCCCGCGCCGCTGCGTTGCTGATGCTGGCCCTGCCTGGAGCGGCGTACCTCTACCAGGGCGAAGAGCTCGGCCTGCACGAACACCTGACCATCCCACCCGAGGCCCGCCAGGACCCGATCTTCATCGCCACCGACGGCGACGAGGTCGGCCGCGACGGTTGCCGGGTACCGATGCCGTGGACCACCGGCGACGACGGATCGTACGGCTTCTCGCCCCCCGGCGCAGCCGGCGCGCCGTGGCTTCCGCAGCCTCAGGGCTGGGGCGCGTGGTCGGCGGAGGCCGCTTCCGTGGAGCCGACGTCCGTGCTGGCCCTGTACCGCGAGGCGATCTCCATGCGGCGCGAGCTCCTCCGTGATGCCGCCGAGTTCGGGTTCATCGAGGCACCCCCGGGAATGGTCGGGCTCCGCAACGGCCGGCTGGCAGTCTTCGTCAACTTCACGTCCGAGACGCTGGCAGTACCGGAGGGGCACGGCGACCGGGTCGTGCTCAGCTCACTCGCCGGTCACGACGGCGCGTCCGTGCTGCCGGGCAACACGGCGATCTGGCTCGCGTAGTCGCAACTCCTCAGTCGCGGATCGCGAGCGTGGTCTCGAGGTCGAAGAAGTGGAGCAGATCTGTGGCGACGCCGAGCTCGATCTCGTCGCCGATCCGGACCTTGGAGCGCGGATCGACGCGGGCGACGAACAAGGACCCGAGGCCCTCCGACAGGTCGTCGACATCGGCCGGTCGGACCGACGACGCATCGACACGCATGTGCACGACGATCTCCGAACCGAGACCCTCACGAAGCTCGACAATGCCTCGGATCGTGCTGGAGTTGTCGCCCCCGAGGGCGGTGTCGTGCATCGTCTCCGGACGGATTCCGACGCCCACCTGGGCGCCGGCGTAGGTGCGCAGACGCGGCGCAGCATCGAGGACCGCAGCCGGCACGTTCAACCACTGCGATCCGAAGTGGACCTTCGCGGAGTCTCCGTCGAGCTGGAACGTGCCCTCCAGGAGGTTCATCTGGGGCGAGCCGATGAACGCGGCGACGAACAGGTTGTCGGGGCGGTCGTACAGGTTCTGCGGAGTGTCGACCTGCTGCAGCGTGCCCCGCGACAGCACAGCGACGCGGTCGCCCATCGTCATCGCCTCGACCTGGTCGTGGGTCACGTAGACCGTCGTGACCTTGAGTGACCGCTGCAGCTTGGCGATCTCGGACCGCATCTGCACGCGCAGCTTGGCGTCGAGGTTGGACAGCGGTTCGTCCATCAAGAACGCGGCCGGCTGACGGACGATTGCCCGGCCCATCGCAACCCGTTGCCGCTGGCCGCCTGACAGGTTGGCCGGCTTGCGGTCCACGTAGTCCTCGAGCTCGAGCAGCTTGACGGCGTCGTCGACCCGTCGCTTGATCTCCGCTTTGGGCACTTTGCGCAGCCTCAGCGGGAAGGCGATGTTCTCGCGCACGGTGAGGTGCGGGTACAGCGCATAGCTCTGGAACACCATCGCGATGTCACGGTCCTTGGACGGCAGGTCGTTGACGACGACGTCGCCGATCCGCAGCGTGCCTCCGGTGATCGACTCCAACCCGGCGATCATCCGCAGCGCGGTCGACTTCCCGCAACCTGAGGGCCCGACGAGCACCAGGAACTCTCCATCGGCGACGTCGAGGTCGAGGTCGTGGATCGACTGGAACCCGTTGTCGTAGACCTTGTCGAGCTTGTCGAGCTGGATCCGTGCCATCGTGCGAATTCTCTCCCCTGGTCGAGGCCCTGCCGGCCGATCGAGACGTTCCGGTGCGACGGCGCTGAGCGCTGTCGGTCGCGGCGTGCCACCGCCTTTTCGTCGAAGCGGTGGCAGCAATTCCCCTCGCGAGTTCTGTGAATCCTGCCACATCCGTCGCGGGATGTGGTACAACGAACCCTGGAATCTTCCATTTGGTTCCAGGGGAACTTCCAAAAGCACACAGATCAACGGCTCGCACCGCGATTCTGCGGTTGTCCGGGCCTTTCAGAAGGGGGAATACATGAAGCACCGCATGCGTGTTGCCGGCCTCGTGGCCGCAACCGCTCTCATGGCCGCAGCTTGCGGGTCCGACAGCAAATCGGCGACGTCGAGCACTGCCGCACCCGTCACCACGGCAGCGGCAGGAGCCGCCACCACGGTGGCTGGTACCGACACCACGGCGGCTGGCTCTGCCACGACGGCCGGGGGCGCCGCACCGACATCGCTCGCCGGCCACGCCTGCGACGGTTCGCTCAAGGGCAAGACCGTCACCATCACCTCGTCGATCCGCGACACCGAAGCGGAGAAGCTGGTGAGTTCGTGGAAGCCGTTCGAGGACTGCACCGGCGTCACCATCAAGCACACCGGCTCGGCGACCTTCGAGGACGACATCAAGACGTCGGTCCAGGGTGGGAACCCACCGGACCTCGCCATCGTCCCGCAGCCGGGCCTGCTGGCAACGCTGGTCAAGAGTGGCAAGGTCGTCGCCCGCGACGACCTGAAGGACTCGGTCACGACCAACAACGGCAGCAGCTGGGTCGGCTATGGCACCGTCGACGGCAAGTTCTACGCACCGCCGGTCGGCGCCAACCTGAAGAGCCTCGTCTGGTACAACCCGGCACTGTTCGCGTCGAAGGGCTACACGATCCCGGCGTCCTTTGCCGATCTGATCACCCTGTCGGACAAGATCGTGGCCGACGGCGGCAAGCCTTGGTGTGCCGGCATCGAGTCCGGGAACGCAACGGGTTGGCCGGCGACGGACTGGCTCGAGGAAGTCGTCCTGAGCAACGACGGCCCGCAGGTGTACGACGACTGGATCTCCAACAAGGTCGCGTTCAACGATTCCAAGATCGCCAAGGACCTCGATCTCGTCGGCTCGATCCTGAAGAACGAGAAGTACATCTACGGTGGCGTCCAGTCGATCGCCACGACCGCGTTCGGCGATGCCACCATCGCCAACGGTCTGATCGACGGCAAGTGCTACATGTACCAGATGGCGAACTTCTTCTCGAACAACTTCCCGGCTGGAACGACCCTCGGCCCCGACGGCAAGGTCTCCACCTTCCCGTTCCCGACGATCAACCCGGCCAATGCCGGCGCGATCGAGGGTGGCGGCGAGTTCGTGGCAGCCCTGCGTGATGCGCCAGAAGTGCTCGCGGTGCAGGACTACACCACCTCGGTCGACTTCGCCAACCGGCGTGCCGCCCTGGGCGGTTGGTTCACCTCGAACAAGAACATCGACGTCTCGGCATATGCAGACCCCTTCGAGAAGGGTCTCGCCGAGCAGTTGAAGGCCGCCACGGTCTTCCGCTTCGATGCGTCCGACCTGATGCCCAGCGCAGTCGGCTCGGGCGCCGAATGGAAGCAGTTGACGGCATGGATCACCGGTCAGAGCACCAAGGACACCCTGGACACCATCCAGGCTGCCTGGCCGTCCTGACCTAGCCGGCACACCACACGCGTGGAACGGGGAGCTCGCGCACGCGCGGGCTCCCCGTTCCCGTGGCGTATTGTCTTGGGCAACGCACCGTCGCGGGTGCACGGGGAAATCGAGGGGGCGGTTGCGCATGGGTGATCTCATCGCGACGTTCGGGACTGCGCTGGCGGGGATCGCGATCTTCCTGCTCGTGCTGCTCGGCATCTACTTCGTCACCGGCTTCTTGCCGGGACGTTCCAAAGAGCGCAGCCGGGTCGCGGTGTTCCTCGGCCCGGCGCTGCTGTTCTTGTTGATCGGTCTGCTGATCCCTGCGATCCGCACGATCTTCATCAGCCTCTACACGAACAAGGGCGACGCGCTCGACGTCAACAAGTTCGTCGGTCTCTCGAACTACCGCAAGATCTTCGGTGACAAGGCGACCCGCATGGTGTTGCTGAACAACCTGTGGTGGGTGATCCTCGGCACCGGTTTCAGCGTCGGCGTCGGCCTGGCGGTCGCCCGCATCGCCGATCAGATGAAGGCCGAGCGTGTCTGGAAGTCGCTGATCTTCCTGCCCACCGCGATCTCGATGGTGGGGGCCGGCATCATCTGGCGCTTCGTCTACAACAAGTCGCCCGACCCATCGCACGAGTTCGGTCTGCTGAACGCGGTGCTGACCAAGGTGGGCGCTTCGCCCCGCATCTGGCTGCTGCAGCAGCAGAACTACGTGGCCGGCGCTCCTCACCTGAACACGGTGCTGTTGATCGTGATCTTCATCTGGATCCAGGCCGGCTTCTGCACCACGGTGCTGTCCGCTGCCGTGAAGGGCGTTCCCGACTCGCTCAAGGAGGCGGCGAGCATCGACGGTGCCACCGATCTGCAGGCGTTCCGGAAGGTCACGATCCCGTACATCATGCCGACGATCGTGGCGGTCTCGACGACCACGATCATCGCCGTCTTGAAGGTCTTCGACATCATCCAGTCGACGACTGGTGGCAACTTCAACACCGACGTTCTGGCCAACGAGATGTATGACAAGACGTACCCCCAGAACCAGCCTGGCTACGGCGCGGCGCTGGCCGTGATCATCTTCGTCGTCGTCGTGCCTGTCGTGATCGTCAACCTGCGCAGCCAGCGCCGTGCCCGGGAGATCGCATAAACATGGCCCTTCCCATCATCACCCCGGCCTCGACCCCGTACGAGCACTTGAGCAAGGACGCCCCGCTCGGCAAGAAGCTGGCCGCGTCGCTCAGCACCCGGATCGGCCGCGCGGCGGTCATCGTCGTCTGTCTGCTGTGGACCGTGCCGACCTTCGGCCTGCTCGTGTCGTCGTTCCGGCCCGAGAACGACATCAAGACCACCGGCTGGTGGACCTTCTTCACCCATCCGTCGGTCACGTTGCAGAACTACCGGGACGTGCTCAGCTCCAGCGGCGGCAACGCCGACAACTTCGGCAAGTACTTCCTCAACACCGTCCGGATCACCTTGCCGGCGACGTTCATCCCGATCGTCATCGCCGCCCTGGCCGCCTACGCGCTCGCGTGGATGTCCTTCAAGGGTCGCGATTGGGTGTTCGTCGGCGTCGTCGCATTGATGGTGGTGCCGATCCAGATGGCGATGGTGCCGCTGCTGCGGCTGCTCAACCTGGGTGGCCACCTGACCATCAGCGGGCACACGTTCACGATCTTCCCGAACTTCGACATCAACTCATCGGTGGTGTCGGTGTGGATCGCGCACACGTGCTTCGCCCTGCCGCTCGCGATCTTCCTGTTGAAGAACTTCATCCAGGCCCTGCCCAAAGACCTCATCGAGGCAGCACGGATCGACGGCGCCAGCCACCTGACCGTGTTCCTCAAAGTCGTGCTGCCACTGGCCGTGCCGGCACTCGCCTCACTGGCGATCTTCCAGTTCCTCTGGGTGTGGAACGACTTCCTCGTCGGCAAGGTCTTCGGCCCGTCGGACCTCAAGCCGATGACATGGAAGCTCAACGACCTCGTCGGCTCGAAGGGTCAGGACTGGCAGCGCCTGACCGCCGGGGCGTTCATCTCGATGGTCGTTCCGCTGGGTGTGTTCTTCTCGCTGCAGCGGTACTTCGTCCGCGGTCTGACCGCTGGAGCGGTCAAGGGCTGACGGCGCAGCGGCCCGATCTCAACGGATGGCCTCGATCGCGGAGTAGATGGCCAATCCGACGAGGACGACGGCCGTGATCTTGCGGATGGTCGCGACGTTGATGTAGCGGAGCAGGGTCTGCCCGCTGGCCACGGCGATGCCGGCCACGGCCCACAGCGCCAGCGTTGCACCGAGCCCGACGGAGAGCGCCGAGTGGTAGCGGGCGGCGAGGTTCGCGGTGAGGATCTGAGTCAGGTCACCCCACTCGGCGACGAAGATGACGAGGAACGCCGTCATCGTGACACCGTGCTTGGCGGCTTCCTCCTCGGCCAGATCCTCTTCGTCGTCGGAGCTCTCCCGCCAGGCGAAGAAGGCGCCCAACAGGAACATCGCGGAGACCACGGCCTCGAGCACGCGGTGTGGCACGACGTTGAACAGGGCGACGCCGACGGTGGTGGCGATCACGACGTGGACGAGGAACCCGGCTGCCGCGCCGAGCCAGACGTTGCGCGGCCGACCCCGAGTGGCCAGCACCAGGCTGGCGAACATCGTCTTGTCCGGCAGTTCTCCCAGGAAGATGACCGGGAAGACGGCCAGGACGACGAGTGGCTTCACGGCGAACTGTCTACCCCGGCGATCCTCGAACTGGACATGGCCTGACGAGGGTCACGCCGGATCTCCTGCTGAGTGGGGAGGTTGGCAGCGAGGTCCGCCCAGAGGTCGTCGACGTCTTCGATGCCGACGCTGAAGCGCAGGAGACCCGGGTCGACGTGGGCGTCGCCGGCGTACTTCTGCCGGCGTTCGATGGTCGACTCGACGCCGCCGAGGCTGGTGGCCGGTACGACGATCTGCACACCCGCGCACACCGCGTCCGCACCGGCCGCGCCGCCGCGCACGATCACGGCCATCATCGCCCCGTGGCCGGGGTACCGCACCTCCGCCACGCCGGGGTGGGCACGCAACCGCTCGACGAGCGTGATCGCGTTGCGTTCCATCGCGGCCAGGCGCACCGGCAGAGTGCGCAGCCCGCGCAACGCGAGGAAGGCCTCCAACGAGCCAGGCGTGCCGCCCTGGTAGGTCCGCGCCGCGATCAATCGGTCGTACACGGCGTCATCGCCGGTGACGCACAGCCCGATGAGCAGGTCGCTGTGGCCGCCGATGAACTTCGTGCCGCTGTGGAGCACGATCGCGGCCCCGTGCGCGAGCGGTTGTTGACCCAGCGGCGTCGCGAACGTCGAATCGACGACCATCCGTGCGCCTGCGGACGCCGCCGCCGCGCCGATCGCGGCGAGGTCGGCGGTCTCCATGGTCGGGTTGGTGGGAGTCTCCACCCACACCACGTCCGCTCCCTGCGCGGCGGCAGCGACGGCGACGGTGTCGGTGATGTCGACGGCGCGCACCTCGATGTGGCCGACGGCTTGGTGCTCGCTCAGCAGCGCGCGCACACCCATGTAGCTGACCGTCGGCGCCACCACCACCTTGGGTGCCAGCGCGTAGACGATGGCCGAAGCAGCCGCCATGCCGCTGGCGAACGACACCGCTCGGCCGCCCTCGAGCGCACCGACGGCCTCCTCCAGCGCAGCCCACGTCTCCGTGCCGTGGGTGCGGGTGTACTCGCCACCCTCGCGGAAGTTGGATGCCATCACGATCGGGTGGTTCAGCGGCGCGCCCGCGCCCGACGGTCGGCCGGCGGTGACGGCGATCGTCGACGGTGACAGCGGGGGACGGTTCGGATCAGGGTGCACGGGTCGATGCTGACACACCGACGAAGCGGTCACTGCAGCTGACATGCTGTCCGGAGCCACCGCACGATCCGTGACCGACATGCCCGCGCCTGACGTCCCCACCACTCCCGAACCCGCGCCAATGCCCACCGCTGCGGAGCAGCGGATCGCGGCGCGCCGGGCGTCGGTGCCGGAGATCAGGTATCCGCCCGAGCTGCCGATCACCGAGCGCCGGCAGGACCTCCTCGAGGCGATCGGCAACCACCAGGTCGTCATCGTCGCCGGGGAGACGGGCTCGGGCAAGAGCACGCAGTTGCCCAAGCTCTGTCTGGAGCTGGGCCGGGGCGTGCTCGGCCTGATCGGGCACACCCAGCCGCGGCGCGTTGCGGCCCGCACGATCGCCGAACGTGTCGCCGAGGAGCTGGGCACCGAGCTCGGCGCCACGGTCGGCTACACGGTCCGGTTCACCGACCGCGTCGGCGAGCGAACGCTCGTCAAGGTGATGACCGACGGCATCCTCCTCGCCGAGATCCAGCGCGACCGGATGCTGCGTCGCTACGACACGCTGATCATCGACGAGGCCCACGAGCGCAGCCTGAACATCGACTTCCTGCTCGGCTACCTCAAGCAGCTGCTGCCGCGTCGACCGGATCTCAAGCTGATCGTCACCTCGGCCACGATCGACACCGAACGGTTCGCCGCACACTTCGGCGGCGCCCCGATCATCGAGGTGACGGGACGCATCTATCCGGTCGAGATGCGCTACCGCCCGTTCGGCATCTCAGGCGTCGCAGTCGGCGGCGAACCGGGGGAGGAGATCGACGACGACCGCGACCAGACCCAGGCCGTGTGCGACGCGGTCGACGAGCTGGCCGCCGAGGGGCCTGGCGACGTGTTGGTGTTCCTCAGCGGCGAACGCGAGATCCACGACACCGCCGAAGCTCTGCGCAACGCAGACCTGCGCCGCGCCGCGGGGCCGGGCCGCGGCCTGGCCTTGGAGGTCTTGCCGCTCTACGCCCGGCTGTCATCCGCCGAGCAGCACCGCATCTTCCAGCCCCACACGGGTCGGCGGGTGGTGCTGTCCACCAACGTCGCCGAGACCTCACTGACGGTTCCCGGTGTGCGCTACGTCGTCGACGCCGGTGCGGCGCGAATCTCCCGGTACAGCCATCGGCTCAAGGTGCAGCGGCTGCCGATCGAGCCGGTCTCCCAGGCCTCGGCCAACCAGCGCGCCGGACGATGTGGCCGGGTGGCCCCGGGCATCTGCATCCGGCTCTTCGACGAGGACGACTTCGAACGGCGTCCCGAGTTCACCGAGCCGGAGATCCTGCGCACCAACCTCGCGTCGGTGATCCTGCAGATGACCGCGCTCGGCCTCGGCGACGTCGCCGCCTTCCCGTTCCTCGATCCGCCCGACGACCGAGCGATCCGCGACGGCGTCGCGCTCCTGGAAGAGCTGGGTGCGCTGGCGCCGGATCAACCTGCCGACCGTCGCCGTCTGACGCCGCTCGGTCACCGGCTGGCCAAGCTGCCGATCGATCCGAGGCTCGCCCGCATGGTGGTCGAGGCGGACCGGCACAGCTGCGTCCGCGAGGTGATGATCGTCGCCGCGGCACTGTCGATCCAAGATCCCCGCGAGCGCCCGAGCGACAAGCAGCAGGCCGCCGACGAGTCCCATCGGCGGTTCGCCGTCGAAGGTTCGGACTTCCTCGCGTTCGTGGCGCTGTGGGACCACCTCAAGGCACGGCAGGGTGAGCTGTCCTCCAGTCAGTTCCGCAAGCTGTGCCGCACCGAGTTCCTCAACTACCTGCGCGTGCGCGAGTGGCAGGACCTGTATCGCCAGCTCCGCCAGGCGACGGCCGGCATCGGCATCACCGCCGGCACCACCGCGGGTCATCCCGACCGAGTCCACCAGTCGGTGCTCGCCGGACTGCTGTCGCACATCGGCATGCGTGAGGGTGACTCGCGGGAGTTCCGTGGCGCGCGAGGTTCGAAGTTCCTCGTCGCTCCCGGCTCTGCGCTGGCCAAGAAGCCACCCAAGTGGGTGATGGCTGCCGAGCTCGTCGAGACCAACCGGCTGTGGGCGCGCGTCGCCGCGTCGGTGCAACCCGAATGGGCCGAGCGCTTGGCCGGGCCGCTCGCCAAGCGGTCCTACGGCGAGCCGCGATGGGACGAACGGCGCGGCGCCGCGGTCACCACGGAGCGGGTCATGCTGTACGGCCTGCCGCTGGTCGCAGCTCGTCAGATCGGATACGACCGGGTCGATCCGGTCGCGGCCCGGGCGATGTTCATCCGCAACGCCCTCGTCGAAGGACAGTGGACCACACGGCACTCCTTCGTCGAGCAGAACCGGGCCTTCGTCACCGAGGTGCGCGCCCTGGGCGACCGGGCACGGAGGTGGAACCTCGTCGACGACGACGCGATCCACGCCTTCTACGACCAGCGGGTCGGACCCGACGTCGTGTCGACCCGCCACTTCGACCAGTGGTGGAAGCGCGCCCGCGCCACGCAGCCCGATCTCCTCCGCCTCACCCTCGCCGATGTCACCGGCAGCGGCGGACCTCTGCGCACCGGGATCGAGCAGTGGCCGGACAGGTGGCGACAGGGCGATCTCGACCTCGCCGTCACCTACCGGTTCGATCCAGGCGACCCGCGCGACGGCGTGTCCGTGCACGTACCGATCACCGTGCTCAACCGGATCACGCCGACCGGCTTCGACTGGCAGGTGCCCGGCTACCGCGACGAGCTGGTCCAGGCGATGGTCCGCTCGCTGCCCAAGCAGCTCCGCCGGAACCTGACCCCGCTCGCCGAGACTGCGCTGCGCGCCGCAGCACTCGTCGAAGCGCGCAGTGACATGACGTCGATGCCGCTCGCCGACGTGTTGGCCACGGTGCTGACGGAGATCGGTGGCGATCCGATCCCGGCGGGCGCGTTCGACGTCCGCCAGCTCACCGACCACCTCCGGATCACCTTCGTGATCGTCGACGACGCAGACCGCGTGATCGCCGTCGGCAAGGATCTCGCCGCCGTCCGGCAGCTCGTCGGGGGCCGAGTTCGTGCCGCGATCGCAGATGCCGCGCCAGCGATCGAACGTTCGGGGATCACGACGTGGGACATCGGCGAGTTGCCCGAGGTGATCGAGACCGAGCGTGGCGGACACCTCGTTCGAGGCTTCCCGGCACTGCTCGACGACGGCACGAGCGTGTCGATCCGCGTCTTCAGCAAACCCGAGATCCAGGCCAAGATCATGCCCGGCGGCGTCCGCCGGCTGCTGCTGCTCACCGTTCCCGTCGCTCGCAAGGCGCTCGAACGCGAAGTCACCAACGAGGTCCGCCTGGCGGTCGCGGCTGCAGGACTCGAACTCGGGGAGCTCGTCGACGACGCCGTCCTGGCCGCCGCAACTGCGATGGTCGACGAGCACGG
>JAOBWQ010000416.1 GCA_025463425.1 Ilumatobacteraceae bacterium
CGTGGACGACGAGATCGAGGCAGAAGAACTGGTCGATCGTGGCCGCGAAGGTGGTGGTGCCGAACATCCCTTCGTACTCCGTGCCTGCGCAGGACGGATCGTCGAGCGCCTTCTGCACGGCATCACGAACGGTGGGCCACGCGTCGATTGCATCCACGCCGTCGACCCCGAGATCGGTCGCGAACGGCATGCGCGCGTACATGCTGGCCTCGGTGGAGACGACGTGATCGAGCACACCCTGCGCGGTCCACTCGTCACACGGTGACGGCGCGCTCCAGCGATCTTCGGGAACTGCGTCGACGAGGGAGGTGAACCGCTCGGCGAGGCGACGGTAACGGTCAGCTGTCTGTGTCATGCCTCCATGGTCGCCGCGAAGGGTGCCGCCGTCTTGTACGGATCGGACATGTCGGGGAAGGTCGCGAAGTAGTCGGCAAGGAACTCGGTCGGGGTCGTGCCGCAGATCGCTCGACAGTCGCGCGCGAGATGTGCTTGATCGCTGTATCCGGCTTCGACGGCCAACCGAGCCAGTGTCGGCCGGCGCGGCGAGCTCGTCTCGGTGATCGCGAGGAAGCGCTGGAAGCGCAACAGCCGGGCCAGGGTGCTGGTGCCGTACCCGAAGCTGGACAGCGCTCGACGATGCAACTGACGGGTCGTCATCCCCAGCTGTGTGGCGAGCGATGCGGCGCGGGCCCGCGGCGAGACTGCGAGGTGGTCCAGGACGCGCTCGACGAAGTCGTCGGAGGATTCGCCCAGGGCCGGCGGTGTGTGCTCGGCCACGAACTGCTCGAGCGCGTGCATGCGCTGCGCCGAGTCGGGGAGCTGCTCGAGCTGCCGGTTCAATCGTTGCGCGGTGACCGGGTCGACCAGCTCGCTCATCGGAACGCGGCGATCGCGGATCGTCGAGGCATCGACGCCGAAGATCCGCGGCGCGGCTCCGGGGCGGAACCGGACGCCGACCGCAGTCGTGCCTCCGGGGAGGGCGAAGTCCCACGCCGTGGTCTCGGGACCGCACAGCACGATCGAGCCGGTGCTGACCCACAGGAGGTCGGTGCACGCATCTGGAACGAGCCGGTGCGTGCCGGACGGCTCAGCGGTCCACGAGCAGGCGAGGATCCTGTCGAGCGCTGGAGGCGAAGCGACCGGCGTGTACCAAGCCACGTCAGGTCGTGGCGAAGCTGGTGACGCAGAAGCGGTCGCCCTGGGGCAGCGAGGTCTCGATCGACGGATCGGTGTCGCCGTAGAGCGAGGTGAGCATCCCCTTGACCATGCCCCGGTCCACGGCGCAGATGACCGGGTTGTCGATCGCGACATCGCCGAACGGGCAGTGGTTGTTGATGATCCGCAACTGGTTGTTGCGCTGATCGGCGTGGGCCGCGAAGCCGTGCGCGGTCAGCGCGTCGGCGACGGTGTGCAGCGCCGAGCGGAACGACTGTTGGACGGTGTCACCGTTGCCATCGGTCTGCCGGACGGCCATCGCGAGTGTGCGCCCGTATTCGATCCCGACCTGCTCGGCCATCGCCTCGGCCTGCTCGCGGGGCAGCATCGACAATGACTTGCCGAGCAGGGTGAGAACGAGGTCGTCGGACCGAACGGGCAGGTCGAGGGGCGCCCCGTCGGTCGCGGCACGGTAGTGCTTCGAGGGCCGACCGGCGCCGCCACCCTCGGAGCGCTCGACGGCGACGCCGACGTATCCGCCGGCGACGAGCTTGTCGAGGTGGTGACGCGCGACGTTGGGGTGCAGGCCGAAGTGCTCGGCCACCTGTGCAGCGGTGACGCCGTGGCGGTGCTCGCGGGCGAACAGGTAGATGCCGCGTCGGGTGGGGTCTCCGAATGCCGAGGTGATCGCCGTGACCTGCGCGTTGAAGGCATCGGGAGTGCGTGCGGAAGTGCCTGCGCCGGAAGCCACGCCGGTATTCTACCTATGCACGTAGTGGTAATTGCCGCCAGGATGCGGACCCACGGCGGGCATCACCGGAACTGCAACCGAGCACGGAGCACGCATGCCCACCAACGACCAGATCATCGAAGCGCTCCGCCCTGTCGAGGACCCGGAGCTGCATCGTTCGATCGTCGATCTCGGCATGGTCCGCAACGTCGAGGTGCGCGGCGATGGTTCGGTCGCGGTACTGATCGCGCTCACGGTCGCCGGGTGCCCCTTGCGCAACGAGATCCAGAACCGCGTCACGGGTGCCTTGGCCCCGCTCGGCGTCAGCACGGTCGCGCTGGACTTCACGGTGATGACCGATCAGGAGCGCGAAGACCTCCGGATCAAGCTGCACGGCAACCCCGCCGGAACTGCCGGTCAGGGCCAGGCTCACGGCCACGCCGAAGGCCGCAAGATCCCGTTCGCGGAGACCGGCTCGAAGACCCGGCCGCTGCTGATCGCATCGGGCAAGGGTGGCGTCGGCAAGAGCAGCGTCACCGTCAACCTCGCCGTTTCGCTGGCAGCGCAGGGGTACAAGGTCGGCGTGGTCGATGCCGACATCTACGGCTACAGCATCCCGCGCATGCTCGGCACCGACCGCGACCCGGTCGCGATCGATCAGATGTTGATCCCGCCGGAGAGCTGGGGCGTGCGCTGCATCTCGATCGGCTACTTCGTGCCCGAGGGCCAGGCGGTGATCTGGCGCGGCCCGATGCTGCACAAGGCGCTGGAGCAGTTCCTCACCGACGTGTTCTGGGACGAGCCCGACTTCTTGCTGATCGACATGCCGCCCGGTACCGGCGACATCGCGCTCTCGCTCAGCCAGTACCTGCCGCGCGGCGAGGTCTACGTCGTCACCACGCCGCAACCCGCTGCACAGAAGGTCGCCCGTCTGTCCGCCGCGATGGCGGCGAAGGTCAACCTGCCGGTGAAGGGCATCATCGAGAACATGAGCTGGTTCTCCGGCGACGACGGCAAGCGCTACGAGATCTTCGGCAGCGGCGGCGGTCAGGAGCTGGCTGACGAGCTCGGCGTGCCCCTGCTCGGCAAGCTCCCTCTCGTGCCGGCGCTGCGCGAAGGCGGCGACGACGGCCGGCCGATCGCCGCGGTCGACCCGACGAGCGAGCTCGGCGTGGCGTTCCACGAGATGGCCAACCGCATCGCCGTCGAGTTGAAGCCGAAGAAGGTCTTCAGCGCCAGCCTCAAGATCAACTGACCGGGTCGCTGGCATCACATGTCGCCGGAGCGGCGACATGTGATGCCGGCGTCGATCGTCACTCGCGTTGGGCGGCGTACTCGATCACGCGGGTCATGACGGCCTCGCTGGCCTTGCCGGGCGCGCCGGCGTCGAACGGCGGCTGCGGGTCGTACTCGATCATCAGCTGGCAGGCCATCGCCGCGGTGTCGTCGATGAGCAGCTCGACGAGGCGCAGCGCCATGTCGATGCCGCTGGACACGCCCGCGGCGGTGATGATCCGCTGGTCGAGGTGCTCGACGACGCGCTGACCGGTCGGCTCGGCGCCGACCTCGGCGAGCACGTCCATCGACGCCCAGTGCGTCGTCGCGCTGAGCCCGTCGAGCAAGCCGGCGGCGCCGAGCACGAGCGAGCCGGTGCACACGCTCGTCGTGTACGTCGACGTCGCGTGCGCGGCGCGCACCCACTCGAGGACGCGCTCGTCGTGCATCAGGGCTCGCGTGCCGATGCCGCCGGGGAACACGATGATGTCCGGATCCGGCATGTCTTCGAACGTCTTGTCGACGGTGATGCCGAGGAAGCCGTTCTCGCTGCGGACCTCGCCGGTGACGTGGCCGATGAAGGTGACGTCGAAGCCGGGGATGCGTTGCAGCACCTCGTACGGGCCGATCCCGTCGAGTGCCGTGAAGCGCGGGAAGAGAGGAATGGCGATCTGCATGATTGCCCTTTCTGTTGGTTGACGGTGGGAGGAGCGGCGCTCAGCGCGCAGCGAACCGGCGCCGGTAGTCATCGGGGGCCACCCCGACGCGTCGCAGGAACGAGCGGCGCATGGTCTCGGCGGAGCCGAAGCCGCACTGGCGGGCGACGCCTGCAACCGTTGCGCCGCGTTGTTCGAGGTGGCGGCGAGCGGTCTCGACGCGGACTCGTTCGACGTACTTCGCCGGTGGCTCGCCGACTTCGGCGGCGAACACGCGCGTGAAGTGGCGCTCGCTCATGTTGATCGCTGCGGCCAGGGCCCCGACGCGCAGGTCGGCTGCGGGGTCGGCGTTGACGAGGTCTTGGGCCGCACGAACGGCGTCACGTTCGGCCGGCTTCTCCCACACCGGTGCGGCGAACTGCGACTGACCGCCTGGGCGACGCAGGAACATCACCAGGTGCCGGGCGACAGTCTGGGCGACGTCGGCGTCGTGGTCGTGCTCGACCAGGGCGAGGGCGAGATCGATCCCCGCGGTCACCCCGGCGGACGTCCACACGTTGCCGTCGTTGATGTAGATCGCATCCGGGTCGACGTCCAGTGCGGGGTAATCCCGCGCGAGGCGCGACGCGCGGTTCCAGTGGGTGGTGACCCGCTTGCCGTCCAGCAGCCCCGCCGCTGCGCCCAGGAACGTGCCGCTGCACACCGTCGCGATCCGCTGCGAACGTGCCGCCGCGCGTCGGACGGTCGTCACCAACTGCGCGTCGGCGGCAGCCGCGTAGACACCGTTCCCGCCGGGCAGCAACAGCGTGTCGATCGGGCCGCGTGCAGGGATCGCGTGAGGGGCAACGAGACCGAGGCCGCTCTCGCCGGTGACCACGCCGGCGGACGCGGCGCACACCATCAACTCGTAGGGCTGAGCGCCGGGGGAGCGGTGGGCCAACACCTCGTTCGCGCCGGCGAACACCTCATGCGGACCGGTGACGTCGAGCGGCTGCACGCCGGCGAAGCACACGATGACGATGCGTCGGCGGCTGGACATGGAGCCATCGTGATCGACACTCGGGCTGGCGTCAATGACACGTGTCCCACGTTTCCCGCCAAACGGTGCCACATCGGATCCGCCTGCGTACGATG
>JAOBWQ010000417.1 GCA_025463425.1 Ilumatobacteraceae bacterium
GGACGCGGACGCGTTTCCGTACCTCGCCAACGTGGTGTGGGCCGACGCCGACCGGCTGCTGCTGACCGTGCAGTCCCGTGACCAGACCGATCTCCTGGTGCTCTCCGCCGATCCCGTCACCGGCGACACGACGGTGGTCTTCGACGACCACGACGACCAGTGGGTCGAGCTCGTCGTCGGCACGCCCGACATGCTGGCCGACGGTCGGCTCGTCGTTGCCGCCGATCGCGCCGGCGCGCGACGCCTCCTGATCGGCGATACGGCCGTGTCGCCCAGCGACGTGCAGGTGCGATCAGTCGTCGCCGTCGCCGACGGCAGGGTGACGTTCCTCGCCAACCCGCTCGATGACCCGACCGTGCAACACGTGTGGGAGTGCGACACCGAGGACCCCGACGGTCCGTCCTGTCGTTCGCTGACGGCCGACACCGCCGGGGTCCACACCGCGTCGGTCGGCGGTGGGCTGACGGTGCTGCGCTCGAGCACCCTCGACGCGCACGGCGCCGTGACCCGATTCGGCGAGACGGTGATCACCTCCAACGCGCAGACGCCGCTCGACGAGCCGAACGTCACGATCCACCGCGTCGGCGACGACGATCTCGCGGTTGCCGTGCTGCTCCCCCACGGCACCATCGACGGGCCGCTGCCCGTGCTGCTGGATCCGTATGGCGGACCCCATGCCCAACGCGTGCTGAGCTCGCGCAGTGCCTACCTGTCTTCGCAGTGGTTCGCCGACCAGGGCTTCGCCGTCATCATCGCGGACGGTCGCGGCACACCCGGCCGCGGCACCGAGTGGGAGCGCGCGATCTACCACGATCTGGCCGGACCGGTGATCGAGGACCAGGTGCGCGCGCTCGAGGGGATCACCGAAGTGCTGCACGCCGACGGCATCGAGCTGGATCGTGACCGCGTCGGGATGCGCGGGTGGAGCTTCGGCGGCTACCTCTCGGCGCTTGCGGTGCTGACTCGGCCCGATGTCTTCCATGCGGGCATCGCCGGCGCACCTGTCACCGACTGGCGGCTGTATGACACGCACTACACCGAGCGCTACCTCGGCGATCCGTTCAGCGACCCCGAACCGTACGACGTGTCGTCACTGCTCGATCTCGCCGATCGGCTGACCCGGCCGTTGCTGCTCATCCACGGCCTCGCCGACGACAACGTCGTCGCCGCGCACACCCTGCAGCTCTCGGCCGCGCTCCTGGCGGCAGGCAAGGCGCACGAGGTCCTGCCGTTGTCCGGCGTCACCCACATGACCCCTCAGGAGGTCGTGGCCGAGAACCTGTTGCTCCACCAGCTCGAGTTCCTCCGGCGCGCATTGCGGATCGAGTCGTAGCCGCCCGCTACGTTTGGACCCGTGAAGACGCGTCTCCAGGATCTCTACGCCAACGTGGCGGTGCATGCCACCGAGGACCGCGAGCACGAAGCCGCGCTCGAGCTGCTCCTCCTCGTGATGATCGTCGATCACCACATCACGCCCGAAGAGCTCGACGAGATCCGCAACATCACGGTCGAGTCCGGATGGGAGAGCCCGACCTTCTCGTTCGAGCAGTACCTCGGGCCGGCAATGGCCAAGGTGCGCGCGGCTGTGTCTGGCGACACGATCGAGGAGTTCCTCGACTCCGTCGATGCGCGGATCAGCAGCTCAGTTCTGCGGGCATCACTGTTCTCGGCGGCGCGCGACGTGGCGGGGATCGATCACGAGATCGACTCGCAGGAGCAGAACCTGCTCGGCCAGCTCGCCGCTCGCTTCGACTGAGACGTTCGCACGTCCGGTCGCCCCAGCCGCTCGGACGCTCAGGCCGGGCGGGAGCCGATCGCGATGCGGTCACGACCGGCGAGATCGGGACGGATCTCCACCGCGTCGAACCCGGTTGCGTCGAGCAGTGAGCGCACCGCCGGACCTTGATCAGCGCCGATCTCGATCACCAGCCAGCCGCCCGGCCGGAGCCACTCCGCGGCCTCGCTGACGATCGTGCCGATGTCGCGAAGGCCGTCCGCTCCGGCGAACAGGGCCAGATGCGGTTCCCAATTCGCGACCTCCGCCGTCACGTCGGGGTCGCCGTCGGCGATGTACGGCGGGTTGGCGACGACGAGGTCGATCTCGCCACGGAGCGACGCCGGCAACGCATCGAACCACGAGCCCTCCGCGATCTGGACCGCGGCGCCGGCTCCGCCGACGCCGGCGAGGTTGGCCCGGGCGACGTCGAGCGCGTCGGCAGAGACATCGGCCAGCCACACCTGCACCGACCCGACCGGCAGCTCCGCAGCCAGCGAGAGGCCGATCGCACCACTGCCCGTGCCGAGGTCCACCGCGGTGACCGGCGTCGGCGCGGTGGTCGACCACACGGTCCGCGCCAGCCCGAGTGCGGTCTCGCACACCCACTCGGTCTCCGGCCGGGGGATCAACACCCGCTGATCGACCATCAGATCGAGCCGGCGGAACTGCCATGTGCCGAGCACGTACTGCAGTGGCTCGCCGGCGAGTCGGCGGGCGATCATCGCGTCGAGGTGGGCGACCATCCGCTGCGTGGCCGGCGCGTCGAGCTCGGCCAGGAGCTCGTCGCCGCTGTCGACACCGCTGGCGACCTCGCACATCCACCGCGCGTGCTGGCGATCGCCCAGCACCCGCGTGGTCTCGGCGAGCAGCTGACGCCACGTCGTGACGTCCGGTTGACCGGTGGGGTCAGGCATCACCGGCGAGCTGCTTGGCCCGCTCGTCGGCGATCAGTGCCTCGACGACGGGCGTGAGGTTGCCGGCCAGGACGTCCTGGAGCTGATAGAGGGTGAACCCGATGCGGTGGTCCGTCACCCGGTTCTCCTTGTAGTTGTACGTGCGGATCTTCTCGCCACGACCGCCGGTGCCGACCTGCGACCTGCGCTCGACCGATGCCTTCGCGTCGGCTTCCTCCTGCGCCGCCTGGAGCAG
>JAOBWQ010000454.1 GCA_025463425.1 Ilumatobacteraceae bacterium
GCCGTCGAGGATCTGCTCGGCGAACCCGCCTACGTCTTCCAGTTGGTGGTGAACAACAAGGCGCCGTTCAACGGGGACATGTGGTACTGGCACCAGGACTATCCCACCTACCGCGCCGACGATCACATCGCCGAGTGCCGGATGGTGAACGTGTTGATCTTCCTCGACGAGGTGTCCCAGTTCAACGGACCGCTGATGGTGGTGCCCGGCTCGCAGCGGATGGAGTCCGAGTGGCCCGACGAGTCGACGCAGGGCACGTCGTACAAGATCCGCTACTCGGGAATGGGTCTGATCGAGGCCGAGGTCGAGCGGGGTGGCATCGTTGCGCCGACGGGACCTGCCGGGTCGGTGATGTTCATGCACCCGAACGTGCTGCACGGCTCCGGCTCGAACCTGTCGCCGTGGCGACGACGGTTGATCTCCCTGACGTACAACGCAGTGTCGAACAAGGCGACCGCCCCGACGACTCGCTCACGCGACGTCGTGCCGGACGACAGCGACGCGTTGGCACTCGTCGCTCTCGGCGAGGACTGTCTCCTCGTCCGCGCGGCGGAGGGATGACCGGCCACGCCGACGATGGTCGCCCGGTCTGGGCCGAGATCGATCTCGGCGCGGTCACGCACAACATCGATCTGATCCGCCAACGCGCTGGCCGTCCGGTCCGGGTGATCGTCCCGGTGAAGGCGAATGCGTACGGCCATGGTTCGGTCGCGATGGGAAGGCATCTCGAGCGTATCGGGGTCGATGGCCTGGCGACGGCGAACATCGACGAAGCGATCGAGCTTCGAACAGCGGGGGTTCGGCTGCCGATCCTGATGTATGCCTCGAACCTTCCGGCTGCCACCTCGACGCTCCTGGCTCATGGCCTCACGCCGACCATCGCTGATCGAGCCGGTCTCGAGGCTGCGGTGGCAGCGGCCGGTGGCGAGCCCGTCGCCGTGCACGTGGAGGTCGACGCCGGCTTCGGTCGTCTGGGTGTGCGTTTCGACGAGGCTGCGGCCTTCGTCGCCGCGGTCGTCGCCGAGCGAGGCGTGTGCCTGGAGGGCATCTACACGCACGTCCCGTTCAGCGACGATGTCGGGGCGGCTTGGGCGCGACGTCGGATCGCGGCGTTCGGCGAGCTCGTCCGCCAGATCGAGGCCACGCACGGCATCAGCATCCGCTACGCCCAGGCGAGCGCCAGCTCGGCCGTCATCGACGGCGTACCCGACGATCTCAACACCGTTGCCCCAGGCCACCTCACATTCGGCATCTCGCCGATCGCCGCCGTGCACGCCGAGTACCTCGGGTTCCGGCAGGCGTTGCGCGCGATCCGAGCGCGGGTGATCCATGTCGGCAGGCGCGAGCCAGGAGACGACCTCGCTGTTGGAACGCCAGCGGGAGTGGCGCGGACGGCGGTGCTGCTGCTCGGGATCGACAACGGGTATGAGCTCTCGGCCGGCGCCGCGGTGCTGCTGCACGGCAGCCGTTGCCCGGTGCTGTCGGTCAACGCCGAGTACGTCGTGGTCGACATCTCATCGTTGCCCGGCGTCGTCGTCGGCGATGTGGCCACGATCGTCGGCCGCGACGGTGCCGACGCGCTCGATCTCCATGACGTCGCTGCGCGCGCAGGTCGAAGTGCCGGCTACTGGATGATGGGTTTCAGACGAGTGCCTCTGCAGCACGACGCAGCTGCGCCGCCGCCGTAGGCGGGACTCATCGCCCGCGCGGTCAGAACCGCCAGCGGGTTGCACCACCTGGCGCGACCGTCTGGAGTGCGGTCGCGGTCGTCATCGCGACCCGGTACACGTGCCAAGGCGGCGGACCCGCGGACGGTGCACTGAACGGCGCCGTCAGCGCTGTGCCAGTCTCGTCGACCCGAGCAGGCCAACCGCCTTCGGCCCATTGCGCGGCCAGTGCGGCGACGGTGCCGGGATCAGTGACGAGCTCGGCGCGACCTTCGACGACGAGGTCGAAATCCGACGTCGCCATGCTGAGCGTGCAGCGCGGATCACGCTCGATGTTGCGGCCTTTGCGCGTCGTGCGTCCGGTCTCGAACCAGAAGGCATCATCGGACCAGAGCGCACCGATTCCCGTCACGTGAGGGCTGCCATCGGCGTCGATGGTCGCCAGCCAGCAGGTGTGCCGATCCGGCCCGCCGGCGCCGGGTGCCTGGTCGAGGCCTTCGGCGAGTCGCTGACGCACCGTGCTCCATTCGACGAGGGGGGTGCCGTAGAGGTCGGCAAGGTTTCGTGGTTCCATGCAGATCCGACGTCGAGCGATCGCTGAACTCATCGGCGCCGATGACCTGGCGCGGCGAACCTGACCGCGGAATTCGACGACTCCGCAGGGAGTCGACTTCCTGGGGAGTCAGTTGCGGCGGGCGTCGAGGTCGCGGAGGGCGGCTTCGAGGTCGAAGTCACCTTCGGGTGTGGGGACGGCGTAGGGGAGGTCGCCGTCGACGTCGTCGACTCGGATCGGTCCAGCGGGTTGGATGGTGCCGTCGGGGCGGTGGAACCAGAGGTCGCCGCGAGGGTCACCGGTGATGCTCCAGCCGCCTTCGTGCATCAACCGGTGATGGGTGCGGCACAAGCAGATCAGGTTCGACTCGACCGTCGACCCGTGGTCGAGCCAGTGCACGATGTGATGAGCATCGACCCACGCCGTGTGCTGACATCCGGGGAACCGGCACCCGTGAT
>JAOBWQ010000478.1 GCA_025463425.1 Ilumatobacteraceae bacterium
GCCCGAGCCCGAAGAGTGCTCGGAATGGTCGGACGCGTTCGACAACGTCGTCAACTCGTTCACGATCACCTCGCCCCACGAGACGCTGGAGGTCGTGGCGACTTCGGAGGTCGAGGTCACCGTTCCCGAGCTGCCGGTCATCGACGAACCGTGGGAGACGGTCATGTCGCGGCTGCCGAGCGGGTTCGGCAAGCTCGATGTCGACGCTCAGCAGTTCGTGCTGCCGTCGCCGTTCATCCCCTACCTCTTCGAGCTCCATCAGCTCGCCAAGGAGGCGTTCACGACCGGCCGCCCGTTCATGGAGGCGTTCCGCGCGCTGAACCAGGCGATCTACTCCACGTACTCGTTCGATCCGTCGTTCAGCGACGTGTCCACACCGCTCGGCGACGTGCTGCTGCACCGCCGCGGCGTGTGCCAGGACTTCGCCCACCTGATGACCGGGGCGCTGCGCTCGATCGGCCTCGCCGCCCGGTACGTGAGCGGCTACATCGAGACCGAACCCCCGCCCGGTGAGTCCAAGCTCGTCGGTTCCGATGCCTCGCACGCATGGTGCTCGGTGTACGTGCCGGGCATCGGTTGGATCGATGCCGACCCGACCAACAACCAGATCCCACCGCACCGGCACGTCACCGTCGCGTGGGGCCGCGACTACGGCGATGTCGCCCCGTTGCGCGGCGTCGTGCTCGGACCTTCGGCGACCCAGAAGATGGTCGTCGAGGTCGACGTGACCCGGCTCCCGACCGAGTAGCCGGCGACAACTGCCGAGTCGGGGTCAGTCACGACCCCGGATCGTTGGTGTCTGATTTCCGCTGGTTCTATAGCACACGAGTCGGCAGACTGGTGTGGTGATCGACGACCCAGAGCAGTGCTACCGAGCGGTGTGCAGTCGGGACAGCCGCTTCGACGGATGGTTCGTGACCGCTGTGCGCACCACGGGCATCTACTGCCGGCCGTCGTGCCCGGCGATCACGCCGAAGCGGGCCAACGTCTCGTTCTTCGCGTCCGCGGCCGCCGCGCAGCGGAACGGGTACCGGGCATGCAAGCGTTGCCGTCCGAACGCAACGCCCGGTTCGCCGGAGTGGAACGTGCGAGCGGACGTGGTCGGGCGGGCGATGCTGCTGATCGCCGACGGGGTCGTCGACCGTGAGGGCGTGGTCGGCCTCGCCCATCGCCTGAACTACAGCGATCGTCAGCTCAACCGGTTGCTGACCAGCGAGATGGGTGCCGGCCCGCTGGCCCTCGCGCGGATGCAGCGGGCGCAGACGTCGAGGCTGCTGATCGAGACCACGACGATGTCGTTCACGGACATCGCGTTCGCCGCCGTCTTCTCGAGCGTGCGCCAGTTCAACGCCACCGTCCGCGAGGTGTTCGCTGTCTCACCGTCGGAGCTGCGCGCCCGACGCGGCCGCACCCCGATCGGTCCCGGCGTCGTCACCGTGCAGCTCGCCTACCGTCGCCCGTTCGATGCCGAAGGGATCTTCGCCTTCCTCGGCCTGCGCGCAGTGCCGGGCATCGAGTCGTGGGACGGCACGACGTACGCCCGCTCGTTGTCGCTGCCGCACGGCCAGGGCACCGTCGCCCTGCGCCATGACCCAGCGATTGCCGGCGGTTCCGTGCGCTGCGAGCTCCGGCTCGACGACTGGCGCGATCTGCAAGCTGCCGTGCAGCGCTGCCGGCGCCTCCTGGACCTCGATGCCGACCCGGTGGCGATCGACGGCATCCTGGCCGCGGATCCGTCGCTGGCCCCGCTCGTCGCACGCCGCCCCGGTCTGCGCTCGCCATCGCACGTCGACGGTGCCGAGCTGGCAGTGCGGGCCGTGCTCGGCCAACAGGTCTCGGTCACCGGGGCGCGCACGTTGGCCGCTCGGTTGGTGCAGGCGATCGGTGAGCCGCTGGCGCATCCGCACGACGGCCTCACCCACCTGTTCCCCACGGCAGCCGCGATCGCCGACATCGACCCCGCCCACTTCGCGATGCCGACCTCGCGCAAGCGCGCGCTGCAGGGGATGTGTGCTGCGATCGTCGCCGGCGACGTGGTGATCGACGCAGGCGCAGACCGCGCCGAGCTCTCGGAGCGGTTGTTGGCCTTGCCCGGCATCGGACCGTGGACGGTGTCGTACATCGCGATGCGAGCATTGGCGGATCCCGACGTGTTCCTGCCGACCGACATCGGCGTGCGCAACGGCCTCCGCCACCTCGGACGCGACGGGTCGCCGACGGCCGCGCTGGCTGCGGCCGAAGCCTGGCGGCCGTGGCGTTCCTACGCCCTGCATCACCTCTGGGCAACCTCGCCGAGCCCGCCACGATCACCCCTGACCTGACCATCTGCACCGAGGAGCTCGCCTCATGACCAACACCAGCACCAGCATGCTCCACCGGGCCGTCGTCGACAGCCCGGTCGGCCCGCTGACCATCGTCGCCTCCGAGCGCGGACTCCGTGCGCTGCTGTGGATGGGCGAGGAGGACTCACGTGTCCGCGTCGGCCCGTCGTCGGACACGGACGATCCGCATGGCATGATCGCTGCCACGGCGGCGCAGCTCGAGGAGTACTTCGCCGGCACGCGCACCGAGTTCGACCTCCCGCTCGACCCGATCGGCACCGACTTCCAGCAGTCGGCGTGGATGGCGTTGCGCACGATCCCGTTCGGGGAGACGGTGAGCTATGGCGAGCAGGCACGTCGCCTGGGCGATCAACGCAAGGCCCGCGCGGTCGGTGCGGCCAACGGTCGCAACCCGATCTCGATCATCGTTCCGTGCCATCGCGTCGTCGGCGCAGATGGGTCGCTGACCGGGTTCGGAGGCGGCATCGAGAACAAGGCGTGGCTGCTCGATCACGAGCGCGCGGTGTGGAGTGGCATGATCGTGTCATGACCACATCGCCCGAGCTGCCCCCAGCGCCGGTCTGGAGCGGTGTCAGCCACCTCGCGCTGGTGACACCCGACATGGACGCCACCGTCCGCTTCTACACCGGCGTGCTCGGCATGCCGCTGGTGATGACCCTGATGGCCGGTCCGATGCGCCACTACTTCTTCGAGATCGCTCCGCACAACACGGTCGCGTTCTTCGAGGTGCCCGGCGCGGAGACCTTTGCCAAGGGCGCAGGAGGCGGCGCTCCGTATCCCGTCCAACTCGACCACATCTCGTTCAACGTCGCCGACGAGGACGCGCTCAACGTGCTCCGCTCGCGGCTGACCGCTGCCGGCTCGGAGATCACCGAGATCGTCGAGCACGGTGTGATGCGCTCCGTCTACTTCACCGACCCGAACGGGATCGCGCTCGAGGCCTCGTACTGGGTGATCGACGGCACGGACCAGCCGTTCGATCCCACCGACTCGACCCGGTTCTTGGATCCGAACCCGGTTCCCGCGGTCAGCGAGCTGGCGGCCGGCGGACTGGTCTCACTGCCGACGACCGCACTGGTCTGAGGGCTGGCTGGTCTGACGCTCGGCGGAGCGGTCAGACCCGGTTCTTGGCGCGAGCGACCTGCTCGCGACGCAGCTTGGCGGCCGCCTGATCCTGGGCCTTGCGCTCCTTGCGCTGCGCCTTCAGCGCGAGCCGGTCGGCATCGTCCTGGGGGAGCGGCAGCAACGGAGCCAGCGGCTTGTCAGCGGCGGGAGGCAGCTTCACGGCCTCGTCGGTCTTGAGCAGGCCGATGATGGTCGCCGATGCCGGTGCCTCGCCGACGACCGTCGAGGCCAGCATCAGCCGAACGACGCCGACGCCGTGCTTCTCGACCAGCGCCGGCATGACCTTCTGCAGGTCCTCTTCACTGGGCAGGTCGGCGGCGTCGCCGAGCTGCTCGACGCAATCGGCGAGGCAGGCATCCGACAGCACGACTCCCAAACGCTGCAGATCGCCATTGAGGCGGCCCTTGTGCGCGGCCTCGCGGATGGCGGCCACGACCTCGGTCTCGGGCACCTCTTCGTCGCGCACCGAGCTGATCCGCTTGATCGCCGAGACGTGATCCTCGGGAAGCCCAGCCAGCAACGCGACGAGCTCGTCGTCGGTGACGCTGATCAGCGCCCGATCGAGCAGGGAGAGTGCGGCAATGTGGGCCTTCGTCGTATTCACGGGCTACACCATACGGTTGCATTCGCGGCGTGACCACCTGCGAGACGCACTGGTCCGGCGGTCTCAGTCCTCGTATTCGAACTCGGCGACGCCCGCCTGGCGGTCGTGGTAGTCGCCGGCTTCGGCCACCCACCACGCCTTCGTCGTGCGCAGCCCGGTCGGCTGATCGAGCGATCCCGCAGCGATGCAGATCTTGGTGGACTCGGCATCCGCCTTCCAGAACAGCGTCGAACCGCAGTGCCCGCAGAAGCCGTAGTGCACACCGGGGGACGGCTCGTACCACCGCAGTGTCGTGTCGGTCGCGAACCGGAGGTTGTCTGGGTGCACCGCGGTGGCCGCCATGTGGTGCCCGGTCACCCGTCGGCAGCGGTCGCAATGACAGTTGTAGACGTCGCGCAGCTCGCCCTCGAGGTCGAACGAAACGCCGCCGCAATCGCATCTCCCGTGCTGCATCTCGACACGGTACCAATGGAGCTCACGGCGGCTTCGGAAGCGTGACCCGCTGGCAGACTGCTGGCCATGACGGCGGTGCGCTCCATCGATGTCGCCGAGCGGCGGGCGCGCATCGGCATCCGACACCGGCTCGCGCCGAGCTGCCGCACCGACGACGTGGTGCGCATCACTGACGACCTGGTCGCGCTCCACTCCACCGATCCTGTCTCGGTGTACCTGTCGGCCGCGGCGCGCATGATCCACCCGTCGCTCGAACCGTTGGCGGCGGCCCTGTACGAGGACCGCACGCTGCTGCGTCACCACGCGATGCGCCGCACGCTGTGGGTGTTCACCCCGGAGGTCGCCCGGTGGGCCCATGCGTCGGTCACGACGGGCTTGCTGACCAACCAGCGCCGGGTGCTGCTCAACCTGCTGCGCGACTCGGGCACCATCGACGATCCCGACGGCTGGCTCGCCGCCGCCAAGACCGACACGTTCGCTGCGCTCCGCCGGCTCGGACCCACCGGAGCCCGCCAGCTCGGCAAGGCGGTGCCGGCACTGACCACGAAGCTGCAGCTGGCACCGGGGAAGGCATACGCCGCAGCCGTGGCCGCGCACACGAGAGTGCTGCTACTGCTCGGGTTCGAAGGAGCCATCGTCCGCACCCGTCCGACCGGCACATGGATCAACGGCGAGTACGCGTGGGCTGTCGCCGACGACTGGATCGACGGTGGCCTCACCGGGGCCGACCCGGCGGCATCGGCGGCTGCGTTGGCAGGTCGGTGGCTCGCCACCTTCGGTCCGGCGCCGGCCGCCGACCTCCAGTGGTGGACGGGCTGGAACGGGCGTGTCACGGCTGCAGCGTTGGCCGGCGCGGGAGCGGTGGAGGTCGATCTCGGCGGAGAGCGAGCGTGGGTGGCCGCCGATGATCTCGAACCGGTGGCCGATCTGGGCCCGTGGGTGGCGCTGTTGCCCAGCCTCGACCCCACCACGATGGGATGGAAGCAACGTCAGTGGTTCATCTCGCCTGGGGTCACGGCGGCGATCTTCGATCGCAACGGCAACGGCGGCCCGACGATCTGGGTCGACGGTGAAGTGGTGGGCAGCTGGGTCCAGCGGCCGAACGGGGAGATCGCCATCGGGCTGGTGAGCGACGTCGGTGCGGAGCAACGCGCCGCCATCGACGATGTGGCCGAGCGACTGCGCGGCGTGCTCGGCGCCGCTCGGTTCAAGGCCCGCTTCCCTGCACCGATCCAGACCGAGCTGCTGCGGGCCTGATCGTCAGTCGGCGGGGTTCCAGCGCTTGCCGCGGACGACGTCGAGGATCGACACCGCGGCATCGATGCGGTTGAAGGGCGGCATGATGTACGCCCCGGCGACGCGGTCCTGCACGCCCTCGAGTGCCTCTCGGGCGATCGCGATCCCCTCGGCACGGGCCAGTGGACCGGAGCCCACGGATGCCATCCGCTCTCGATACGCGAGTGGGATCTGCATGCCCGGTACCTCGTTGTGGAGGAACTCGGCGTTGCGATACGAAGCCAGCGGCAAGAGGCCGACCATGATCGGCAGCCCGATCGGCGCGGCGTCCTCGATGAACGTCGCCAACGTCTCGGGGTCGTAGACCGGCTGCGTCATCACCAGCTCCGCGCCGGCGTCCTTCTTGCGCTGCAGCCGCTCCAGCTCCCGGTCGCGATCGGCGGCGGCCGGTTCGGCGCCGGTTGCCAGCACGAACGACGTCGCTCCCGCCAGTTGGTTGCCTGTCGGGTCGAAGCCGGCGTTCATCGCGCTGGCGATCTCCAGCAGACCGATCGAGTCGACGTCGTAGACGGGCGTCGCGAACGCGTAGTCGCCCATCTTCGGTGGGTCGCCAGTGATGATCACGAGGTTGCGGATGCCCAAGGCATGGGCGCCCAACAGGTGCGCCACCAGGCCGAGGTAGTTGCGGTCGCGGCAGCAGACGTGCAGGATCGGCTCGACCGTCGTGCCGGCGATGGCCTGTGCGCAGAACGCGAGGTTGGACATGCGCGACGTGGCGCGCGGTCCGTCGGCGACGTTGACGATGTCGATGCCGCCCGCGGCCGCTTCGCGCACGTGGCCGAGCGCCTTGGTGACGTCGGTGCCCGATGGTGCATTGACCTCGACGGACACGACGAACTCACCGGCAGCGACGCGTGCACCGAGCCGGCTCCGCTGTGCGAGGGGGACGATCGCCGGGCGGTGCGGGATCGCCGTGGGAGAGGACTGAGCACCGCCGAGACCGGCACGGGACGGGCCACCGCCCATCATCCGCACCGCGCCACTCATCGAGCGGATGTGCTCGGGCGTGGTGCCGCAGCAGCCACCGATCAGGCGGACTCCGGATTTGAGCATCCGCCGCGCGAACACGCCGAAGTGCTCGGGGTTGGCGACGTAGATCGTGCGCCCGTCGACGCTGCTGGGCAGCCCTGCGTTGGGCTGGATGCTGACGGGCGCGCCGTGACCGACGAGGCGATGGCCGACGTCGTAGAGCTCCGGTGGTCCGAGCCCGCAGTTGCCACCGACGACGTCGGCCCCGGACGTGACCAACCGGGCCGCGACCTCCTCCGGGGTGAGGACGCCCTCGACGAGGCTGTTTGCGTCGAAGACCATCTGTGCGATTCGAGGCAGATCCGGAGCGACGGACCGAGCGATCTCCAGCGCAGCCTCGATCTCGACGATCGACGTGAACGTCTCGAGCACGAGCAGGTCGACCCCGGACTCGACGAGGATCTCGATCTGCTCACGCAACGCAGCGCGGGCCAGATCGCGTTCGTGGTCGGTGGCTACCGAGAACTTGACGCCGGTGGGTCCGATCGCGCCGGCCACGAAGGCACCGTCGGAGGCCGCGCGGGCCAGATCGACCGCGGCGCGGTTGATCTCGCCGACGCGATCGGCGAAGCCGTGGCGGCCGAGCATGATCCGGTTGGCGCCGAAGGTGTTGCTCTCGAGGATGTCGGCGCCGGCGGCCCGATATTGCTCGTGGATCTCGCGGATCAGCTCCGGACGGGAGAGGTTGAGCTCGTCGTAGGAGTGGGTGTGCATGACGCCGCGGTCGTAGAGCAGCGAGCCCATCGCACCGTCGAACAGCAGCGGTCGGCTGGCGAGGGCGTCGAGGAAACCTGTCATCCGGTCGAGGATAGAGGCACTCCACGAGCAGCAGTCCGGAATACCGTCGAGGGCGATGAGTGACGTGCTGACGATGCGAGCGGTGAACCGCGCCACGCTGGCACGGCAGCACCTGCTCGAGCGTGCGTCGATGTCTGCGGTCGATGCGATCGCCCACCTGGTCGGCCTCCAGGCGCAGGCGCCCTTCGCCCCGTACTACGGGTTGTGGTGTCGGCTCGACGGCTTCTCGTCGTCCGATCTGTCGGCGGCACTCGTCGAACGGCAGGTGGTGCGCGTGGTGCTGATGCGCGGCACCGTGCACTTGGTCGTCTCCGCTGACTGTCTCGGACTTCGTGCCGTGGTGCAGCCGATCATGGACCGCGATCTGCGCACCAACTCCCAGCACGCCCGCGAGCTCGTCGGTGTCGACCTCGCCGCCCTTGCGCTCGCCGCGGCAGAGGTGTTGTCGATCGCAGGTCAGACGCCGAAGGAGCAGGTGGCGCGCCTCCCCGAGCGCTTCCCCGGTGTGGCACCGGCGAAGCTGGCTCACGCCGCGCGCGAACTTCTGCCACTCGTCCAGATCCCGCCGCGCGCGATCTGGGGCAGCGGTGGTGCCGCGCGATCGATGACGGCGCAGGCGTGGCTCGGCGACGTTGTGTCGCCGGTGATTACGATCGACCGGTTGGTCGAGCGCTACCTCGGCGCATTCGGCCCGGCGTCCGTCAACGACATGCAGACGTGGTCGGGCCTGACCCGGCTGCGCGAGGTCTTCGAGCGCGTTCCGGGCCTGCTCCGGTTCGCCGGTGAAGACGGTGGTGAGCTGTTCGACGTGGCCGAAGCTCCGCGCCCGGACCCCGACACTGCAGCGCCCGTGCGCCTCCTCGCCGACTTCGACAACCTCGTCCTGTCCCACGCCGACCGCCGGCGGGTGATGACCGACGACACCCGGCGACGCTTGTTCGACGTCAAGAACGGGATCATCCCCGGCGCGCTGATGGTCGATGGTTGGGTGGCCGGGACGTGGTCGATCACCGGGGCTCGCCCTGGCTCGGTGGTCGACATCCGCCCGTACGACCACATCTCGCGGAGTGGGCAAGCAGATGCCGTCGCCGAAGGTGAGCGTTTGCTCGGCTTGACCGGCTTCCCCGGTCCACACGATGTTCGGGTGCACCACCCATCAGCGTGAACCGGCGACTCAACGTTGGAGTGGCACCCAGACGTACGGCCGACGCCGGACGCGCACCGTCACGATCCCGCCGATCAGCAGCACGGCTGCGGCCAGCAACCAACTCTCGATGTCCCATCCCGTGGACGGCAGGGGCTTCGACGGTGTCGGATCGGTGACGGGAACGGTGGCCGGCGCGACGGTCGTTGGTGCCGGATCGGGCGTCGTGGTCGTCGTCGTGGTCACGACGGGGGCCAGGCTGGCCACCTGCCCGACCGCGTTCGACGCGTTGTTCGAGAGGCTGAGCTCGATGCCTGCGGCAGCGACGGATGCCGAGTTGTTGACCACCGTGCCGCCCGCACCCGAGACCGTCGTGACGATGCGGATCGTGGTCGACTGCCCCGGAGCGAGGGGGCCGCCGCCCGTGCAGGTGACCGTCTGCCCGTTCGCCGAACACGTCCAACCGGTGCCGGATGCCGAGCGGAACGTCAGCGAGTCGATCAAGTTGTCGGTGACGGTCAGGTTGGCAGGCGAGCTGCCGATGCCGTTGTCGGAGACCGTGAGCACCCACGTCATGTCCTCACCGGTGACCACGGACCCTTCGATCGATTTGACGATCTGCACGTCGAACGGCAAGGGGGCAGCAGGGGCGAGTCCGACGTCGGCATCCGTCACGTTGGCACCGGCGCGCAGCGCGACGAGCACCGGCGGTCGGGTGGTGGCGAGTCCGCCGGGAGGCGTCACGACGATCCGGTACGAGCCGGGAGCCAGCCCGGCGAAGGTGTAGTTGCCGTCACCGGACGTGGACACGGTGGCCACGGGGGCCTCGTACGACCCGTCGTGATCGCCGTCCCGGCTCAGCGTGACGGTCACCCCGTTGACACCCGGCTCACTTGCGTCCTGGATGCCGTCGCGGTTCGTGTCGAGCCAGACTCGATCCCCGATCGACGAGGCAGCGACCGCGCCGGACGTGAGCCCGAAGTCGGCGGTGTCGACCGTGGCGCCGGACGTGACCGCGACGGTGCGGCTGAGCGGTGTGGTCGGGTTCGTGCCGGCCGGCGGCGCGACCGACACGGTGTACGTCGCAGGCGCCAACCCGACCAACGCGTACATGCCCTGAGCGTCCGTCGACGTGGTGGCGGCGACGGTCTCGTACACGCCGTCGCCGTTGGCGTCGGAGCGAAGGGTCACGCTTGCCCCGGCGATTCCCGGCTCACCGGGATCCTGGGTGCCATCGGCGTCGAGGTCGTTCCACACGGTGTCTCCGACCGCGCCCGGGGCAGCGGTGCCGGCGGTGAAGCCGAAGTCGGCGGTGAGCACCGATCCAGCGGCCGCGAGGTCGATCCGCAGTGCGGGCGCCGTCGTGGCGTTGAACCCGGTCGGTGTCGTGACCGCGACCCGGTAGTTCCCCGTCGGCAGGTTGGCGAACCCGTAGGCGCCGTCGGTGCCCGTGGTCTGGGTGGCGATCGTCGCGAAGGTGCCGTCGCCGTCCGCGTCGATCTGCAGGTCGACCCGAACGCCCGGCAGTCCGGGCTCTCCGGCCTGTTGCGCACCATCGCTGTTCGCATCGTTCCAGACCCGGTCGCCGAGCGCGCCCGGCGGCGCGATGGCCGGCGGGTGCAGCCCGAAGTCCGCGGTGAGGATCGTTTGGTGGGTGGTGACCGTCGCCGCCACCGTCGCGGCCGTCGAGAGGGTCAGACCGGCGGGAAGCGTGACGTCGACCCGGTATGCACCACCGGGTAGATGGGCGAACGAGTACGTGCCGGCTCCCGCGGTGACCGCAGTGGCGACCACCGTCTCGTAGCTGCCGTTGGTGTCGAAGTCGCGCAGCAGCGTCACGGTCACGCCTCCCAGGCCGGGCTCGCCACTCGACTGGGTCTGGTTGCCGTCGACGTCGCTGTAGACGGTGTCGCCGATCGTGTTGGTGCCGCCGTAGCCGAAGTCGAGGTCCTGTCGTGACTCGCCGACGGAGAGGGTTGCGGCAGCGCCGTCGTCGTTGCCGCCGTCCGGGTCGACGGTGTTCTGCAGGCCCGCCGGCAACGACGACGGCCCGATTCCGACCGCGAACGAACCGGCAGGGAGGTCGACGAACTGGTAGCTGCCGTTGACGGCCGTGGTGGTCGAGAACACGATGTCGTCGCCGCCCGGCGTGGCGTCGGCGGTGCCGTCGGGACCGAACCAGCGCAGGCCGACCGTGGTGTTGCCGATGCCCTCGCCCGGGTCGGGGGCGTGGTCGTTGTCAGCGTCGAGGAACACGGTGTCGCCGATCGAACCCGATCCGACGTAGGCGAAGTCGACGTCGGTCAGCGACTGCCCGCCGGCAATGGTGAACGACGTGATGCTCGGCGTGGCGGTTCCGTCGCGGTCGCGGATCGCAGTCGTGATGCCGTACGGAAGGGTGGAGGTGTCGACCGTGACGCGGTAGTCGCCGATCGGCAGGCCGGACGCCGACCAGTTGCCGCTGGCGTCGGTGGTGTGGGTGGCGACGATGTCGTCACCGTCGCCGAACGTGGCGTTCGGCCCCGCCCAGCGAACACCGACGGCGACGTTGGCCAGACGGGTCTCGCCGGGGTCGACCACGAAGTCGTGATCGACGTCGAACCAGACGGTGTCGCCGATCGACGAGCCGGTCGTGGTCGCCGCGGCATCGGCCTGGTCGTCCTCGGAGCCGACGTGGTTGCCGGGCGTCGAGTCCACGTCCGCCGCCGTCGATGCGGTCACCTCGGCCGTGGTGGTGAGGGTGCCGGCAGTCGTCACTCTGGCGTCGAGGACCAGGGTGACGACGGCACCGTCGGCCATCGGCCCGATGTTCCACACCCCGGTCGAGGAGTCGTAGGTGCCGACCGATGGGGTCGAGCCCGTGTACTGCAGGCCGGCCGGAAGCAGGTCGGTCACCATCACGCCGGTGGTGTTGGTCGGACCGTCGTTGGTCACGGTCACGGTGAACTCGGCCGCTTCGCCGACGTAAGTCGGGGCGGTGGTGAGCTGGTTGGTGAGGTGGAGGTCGCCGCTCGCGGCGAACCCTGCCGACGCCTCGTCGTCCTCGTCGGGCGGGTTGCCCGAGCTCAGCGATGTCGTGTCCGGCGACGAGTCCGGGTCGTTCACCGCTGACGCCGTCACCTGCGCAAAGTTCGTGTCCGGCGCCACGGGGGTGTTGTAGACGACGTGGATCTGTGCCTGCGTGCCGGCCGCGAGCGCAGGAAGCGTCCACACGTTCGTCGTTCCGTCGAACGTGCCGTCCGCGAGCGCGCTCGTCTGTGCAGCAGCACTCACGAACGCCGCGCCGGTCGATGGGTAGTCGGTCACCGCAACGCCACTCGAGGGGCTCGGCCCGGCGTTGGCGAGGGTGAGCGTGAACGTCGAGTTCCCGGACGCGTCCGGGCCGGAGTCGAGGACCTTGGTCAGCGACAGATCCGCTCGAGGGCTGACCGTCAGGCCGATCGATGCGTCGTCGTCCTCCGTGGTCGACGCGTTCGCCGGTGTCGAATCCGGATCGGCGGCGAGCGAATCCGTGATCTCGGCGGTGTTGGTCACGGACAGCACCGTCACGGTGGCGGTGATCGACAGGGTCGCATCCGCGCCGTTGGCGATCGTGCCGACCGACCAGACACCCGACGTGGAGTCGTAGGTGCCCTGCGACGGCGACGACGACACGAAGGTCAGCCCGGCCGGCAAGAGGTCGGTGACCTTCACTCCGGGTGCGCCGTCGGGACCGGCGTTGTGCACCGTCAACTGGTAGACGGCGTTCTGGCCGATGTAGGTCGGGGTCGTCGTCAGCGCCTTGGCCAACGACAGGTCGGCCGTCAGGAGGTTGGTCACCACCGTGTCCGTGCCGTCGCTCTGGTCGGAGCCGACCACCACGGAGTTGGAGATCGACGTCCCGGCGGGGAACGGCTCGAGGACCGTCACCCGGTAGCGCACGTGGGCGGTGACGCCGGGATCGATCGTCGGCAGTGCCGCGCCGTCTTCGTCGAAGGGATAGGCCGTGGCGGCTGCCGGGGTCACGTCGTCGGCGAACGGCGTGGTCGACGTGCCATCGTCGAACGTCGTCGAGTTGGGCACGTAGCTGGTGCCGACCGGAAGCGCGTCGTCCACGTCGAGGTTGGTGAACGACAGTGCGCCGGCATCCGCGATCGACACGTCGTAGGTGATCACGTCGCCGGGCCCGAACCGGCCGTCGCCATTGGTGTCACCGCTCAGGACGGCGGTCTTGTCGACGAGCATCGCGGTCGACGGGATCAGCGCGTAGCCGGCGTCGAAGCCCGGCGTGCCAGTGGGAGCGTTCTGTGCGTCCTCACCCCACGCGCCGGCGAGCTTGGTGGTGTCGCAGGTGTAGATGCTGGCCCCGGTCATGTCGCCGTCGGTCGCGTCGAAGATGCGCACCGACTGCATCGCGGAGACGGCCATCGATGTGTCGTACTTGCCGTTGCAGGACGACGTGCTGGCCCCTGTCGTCGGGTCACCGTCGTAGTCGACGTAGATCGTCGTGTTCGAGACCGCGCTGATCCAGACAGGATCGTCGTCCTCGTGACCGGAGACGGCCGGAGGGTTGGTCGAGTTGCCGGGCGCCCAGCCGAGGACCGCCTTGGTGGTCAGCAGCTTGGTGGGCACCAATCCGAAGCCCCAGTCGTAGGACGCCGAGCCGTCACCGGCTGATCCGGGCGCGGCGCCGCTCTCGGAACCGCCGGCACCGACGGCGACGAACGGCGCTCCGCCGCCTTGGAAACGGACCGCCTGACCCAACGGCGAGGCGAAGCTCGCGCCGCCCTTGGCGGTCACCGACAGCGTGCCGCTGCACCCGGTGCAGGTCGGGGTGACGGTGATCGTGCTGGTGCCGGGGTTGAACAGGTAGGTGATCGTGCGCTGGTTGTCGACGCTGGAGCCGACCGGGTTGAGGTAGTCGGACGTGAGCGTGGGCGTGGGGAACAGGGTGAACCAGCGCAGTTCGTACGACGCGCCGGCGTCGCCGGCGCCGACGTGCACCTGGACGGGCTTGTTGGCGTGCACGTGCGCGCCGCGGTCCACTCCGCCGTCGACGAACATCACACCGCCCTCGCCGATCGTCGCGGTCTGATCGTCGGTGCCGTCGCCGTCCTTGTCGATCGCCACGACCGTGCCCGCTCGTTCGGCCATGATCTGCACGCTCGTGGTCGAGAACGCGTCTGACGTCCCGCTCGGCGGGGTCATGTCCTCTCCGACGGGGATCCAGTAGTCGACGCCCCACTTCGACGTGTCGTAAGCGGACGCCGAGGCAGAGAGCACCGAGCCGAGCGGCGTCGAGAACCCGCCCGCCGTGATCGTGAAACCTCGGGTCGACGAGACCCTGTCGCGTCCGTCCCACTTGATCGCTGTCGTGCGCGGTGTGGGGATCGTGTTGCGGAGCACGAACACTGCGCCCGCAGGCAGGACGTCGCCGGCGCACGTTGCACCGCAGTAGGTCTGGGCGTCGCCGTCGCTCGGGTCGCCGTCGCCCCAGATCTGGGTCGTCGACTGCACCGGGTTGGTCAGATCAGCCTCGAAGCCGTCCTCCCAGTGGTCGTAGTAGATCACTGCGCCGGCACCGGCGTTGGTGATGCCGACGGTGAAGTCCAGCGTCGTGTCCGCGCCGGAGTTGGCGTTCTCCATCGTCTTCTGGGTGGCGTCGGCTTCGAGTGGCACGTAGCCGGTCATCACCGGCGTCGGGTAGGGGGCGGCCGCGTTCGCGACCGGAGCGTCGACCACGGCCGGAGCCAGCGGGGCGAGCGCGCCGATCAGCGTGACGGCGATCGCGACCCCACCGAGCGCGCGGAGCGTCGAGGCGCGCCGATGCCCCTGATGGCGTGCTCCCGTCCGCGTGTTGGTCGACATCTTCGTGCTCTCTCTCATGCGCCCCGCACTCGGGCAGAGGCGTGGCGCAGCAGCCTGATCGGCCGGGGTGTCATCAGCTCAAGCCCCGATTGAAAGAACAGTCCGGGGACGTGCGGGCGAATCAGTAGGGGGTACTGGTTTTCCGTGCATCGGCGAAGTTGCCTCCGCGGCGCGTCTTACAGTTCTTCGATGTCCTCGTTCCCGCCACCGCCGCCTGCCGGCTCGTCGCCAGGGGAGCCCGGCTCGCCGCTGCCGTTCGGTGTCGCCGCTCCCGTCGCAAGGAAGTCGAAGAAGGGTCTCTTCATCGGGCTCGGTGTGGTCGCCGTGGTCGCGATCGCCGTGATCGTCGTGGTGTCACGCGGTTCCAGCTCCGGCGATGACGCAGACAGGGCACCACTCAGCGCCGCGGCGGCCTATGACGGCCTCGCGGCCGTGCTCGCCGGCATCGAGTTCGACGACTCCGGCTATGGCGAACACGGCGGCCTGTGCCCGTTCGGAGACACCGATCCGCTGGTCGACGAGCTCCCGGCATCGATCGAGCGGACGAGTGACTTCCTCGCCGACCGCGGTGGTGAGAACCACGCGGTGAAGAACAACGGATACTCGGCCGTGATCTGCACTGGAGAACCGGACGATCCGGAATCGATTGTGAAGGGGTTGCAGTCCGTTCGGTTCGTCGCGCTCATCGATCCACCAGAGGACATCGCCTCGTTCGTGAAGGACACCAACGACCCCAGTGTGGACCTCGTCCTGGACGCTGACCGGCCGTATGCCGGTGGCCGCATCGTCGGCTACTGCCAGACCAGCGAGGACGGGCAGCAGCATGGGTGCTCGGCCGCGTGGGTGCAGCGCGACGATGGCGTTGCGATCCTGCTCCAGCTCCTCGACCGTGACGTGAAGTCCAAGCAGGCCGTCGATGCGCTGAAGGTGCTCCTGCCGGACATGCTCGACGGCCTGGCCGCCAACAAGGACTGAGCCGCCGCGTCAGCGACGACGCAGCGCCTCGTGGGGCGAGCGGCCGAGGTGGGCGAGCGTCCGTTCCCATGGCGAACCGTCCGTCTGCACCGCCGGTCCGAAGGCGCCGTGTGGGGCGCCGCGCCGCTCGTCGTCGGGGATCGTGCGGGCGAGATCGGCCACGGCCGCGGTGATGTCGGCGGCCGGCTCGTGCCACGATCCGAGCGCCTGGCCGATGTCCCAGGAGTGCACCGCGGTGTCCAGCAGCTGGGCGGCGACGATCCACCAGTTCGGCAGCGCGATCGGACCGATCTCGACGAGCACGGATGCAGCGTTCAGGTCGGCGCCCTCGAAGGCTTCGAGCAGCGTCGAGACCGACGCGTCCCAATTGCCCTTGCTGAACGGCAGGGGTTCGTACTTCGATGCCGATGCGTCGCCGTTGGTGACCGCAGCGGCGAACCCGAGGTGCTGGCCGATCATGTGCGCAGCAACTCGCCCAGCGTCCACGGACCGCAGGGTGTTGCTCGACCGAGGTCGTCGCTCGTGATCTGGTCGACCTGTTGCGTGGCGACTTCCAGGGCACTTCGGTGCAGGGAGCGCGCGTCATTGTTCATGTCTCCAATCAATCACAAGATTGTGATGATCACAACATGCCGATCATGCCCGTCTATGCTCGTCCGATGCCCCGACCCCGCGAGGACCTGTTGGCCCTCATCCATCCAGTCGCCAGGGCACTGCGTCGCATCGAGGACGGCGCGGCCGACCGCCACGGTCTCACGATGTGGCAGTACGCGATCCTGTCGGTGGTCGCCGCTGCGCCTGGCTCGAACCAGGGCGAGGTCGCCAAGCGGCTGCAGTACAGCGTGAACCGGATCATCGGCGACCTCGATCTGCTCGAGGCGCGTTGGTTGCTCGTCCGGCGATCGGGCCGCGACCGGCGCGCGAACCTGTTGGAGATCACGACGGCCGGGGTGGCGATCCGGGACCTCATCCGAGCGGACATCCACGAGCACGAGGACGTGCTCCTGGCCCCGATTCCGACGGCGCAGCGCCGCGAGCTCTACGCCGCGCTGCGCCGCATCGCTGCCGCAGACTGAGCGATCGGCCGTGCACATTCGCCCGCACAGGTTGTGTTCCTCGGCAGCCGGTGGTTCATTCAAACGATGAGCGATTCGTCGACAGGTTCGGGGACAGAGGACGACACGACGAGGCGACGCACGAACCGTGCGAAGTCCACCGTCGACACCAGCCTTCGGCCAACCGCCAAGGGTGTGCCCGACCTGAACGTGATCGCCGGGTTGTACCTTGAGTCCCTGCGCGTCGGCAAGCGGCCGATCCAGGCGCTGATGGAGCGGTTCAACGTGGATCGCGAGTCCGCCAAGTCATGGCCCGCGCTGTGTCGGGAGGCAGGGTTGCTGCCCGCCCGCGACCAGCCGCAGCTGGCAACTGCGCCGGACGACGAGACCACGCTCCGCCTCCGCATCGTCGGCTGAGCGAACGACCGCGAACGGTCAGCGAGCGGTCTCGCCGCTCGCCGCGAGGAGGTCGACGAGATCCTCCACGCGTTCGACGCACTGCACCCCGAGCTCGGCGAGACGCGGTCGGCCGTCGATCGGCAGCCCGTCGCCGGTGTCCTGGTTGAGCACACCTCCCATGAAGATCTGCCCGGTCCACCCGGTACGGGCTCGATCAGCGGCGAGCCGTTCACCGATGTCGACCGCGTTGCCGTTGTAGGTGCCGAGCACGATCGCGTCAGCGTCCTCGTCGGCTGCTGCACGCATCACGCCTTCGATCGAGGTCGCCGAGCCGAGGAGGATGACCTCCGCGCCGTGACGCGGAAGTGCTTTGGCGAGGGCATCGCGCACGAGGTCGTGGACTTCGAGGACGGCGAGCACGACCCGCGTCCCGTCGAGTCGCCGGCTGCCCTCGATGCGTGTGGCGAGCGCGCGCACGTGCGATGCCTTCCACGGTTCGAGGG
>JAOBWQ010000485.1 GCA_025463425.1 Ilumatobacteraceae bacterium
TCCCCCGGGCCACACGCTAGGACGACACCACCATGGACTTCAGACTCTCCGCCGAGCAGGACGACCTGCGCGAGCTCACCACCAAGATCCTCTCCGAGCGGGTCACCAACGCCAGCCACAAGGCTGCAGCCGAGACCGAGACCGGTCTCGACATGGGCCTGTGGAAGACCCTGGCCGACTCCGGCATCGCCGGGATCGCCCTGCCCGAAGCCGTCGGCGGCGGTGGTCTCGGCCTGCTCGAGGCGTCCGTCGTGCTCGAAGAAGTCGGCCGGGCGACGGCGCCGGTGCCGGCGTTCGCCGTCCTGGTCGCGGGGGCCGTCATCGCCAAATACGCATCGGGGGCCGACCAAGCCACGTGGCTGGCCGGTGTGGCCGACGGCGACAAGATCGTCACCGTCGCGCTGCAGGAGGCCGGGGGCAACGTGCACGCGCCCACGGTCACCGTGGCCGACGGCAAGCTCACCGGCGAGAAGGTCTGCGTGCCCGCAGGCACGGCGGCCTCGTTCTTCGTCGTCTCCGCGAGCGATGGTCTGTACGTCGTCGCCGCCGATGCCGAGGGCGTGACCATCCAGAAGGAAGGCACCACCAGCGGCGTCCCCGAGGCGATGGTCACCTTCGCCGGCGCGACCGGCACCAAGTTGACCGACAACGAGGGCGCGGCCTGGCTGCTGGACGTCGCCACCGCGGCCGAGTGCGTGATCATGTCCGGCGTCTGCCAGCGGGCCCTCGCCCTCACCGCCGAGTACACCAAGCAGCGGATCCAGTTCGATCGCCAGATCGCCAGCTTCCAGGCGGTCAGCCAACGGGCCGGCGACAGCTACGTCAACACCGAGGGCGTCAAGCTCACCGCGTGGCAGGCCATGTGGCGGCTCAGCGAGGGCAAGCCGGCCGCCGAGCAGGTGGCCACCGCCAAGTTCTGGGCGAGCGACCCTGGTTCGCAGGTCCTGTACGCAGCCCAGCACCTCCACGGCGGGGCCGGTGTCGATCGTGACTACCCGCTGCATCGCTGCTTCCTGTGGGGCAAGCAGCTCGAGCTCAGCCTGGGCAGCACGATGCCGACGCTGGTTCGCCTCGGCAAGCTGATCGCGGACGCACCGGTGGCGTGAGCCGCGCCGACGAACCCGTCGCCAGTCTCTTCGACCGAAGCGAGATCCTGCCCGAGGATCCCGATCTCGAGGTGCTGCATGATCGCGAGTACCGCGTCCGTGCGTTCCGCAACGATCCCAACCTGATCATTCGTGGCGCGGTTCGCGACCAGAAGCCGCCGAACCTCTACTTCGACGACGATCCGAACCCGCTGACGATCCACCACATGCAGGTCGAGCTGTCGGTGGGATTTCCGTCGTTGGTGATCAACGATGTCACGGTGCACTTCGAGACGCACCCGAACGACACCTGTCCGGTCATCGTCTCGCACTACGAGAAGCTGATCGGGCTCTCGATCGCGCGTGGCTTCACCCACAAGGTGCGCGAGCTGTTCGGCGGCCCCCGAGGCTGTTCACACACGACGGCGTTGCTCCAGGCGATGGCTCCCGTGGCCGTGCAGTGCTTCTGGAGCATGTCGGCCAGCGAGGCTCGCAAGCGCCTCGCCCGGGCCAAGAGCGCGGACAACATCGACTTCGTGCCCAAGGCGATGACAGCGGCGGATCGCTCGGAGCAATTCGCGGTGAACCTCAACACCTGTCACGTCTGGGACGCCGACGGCGAATGGGTCGAGGGACTGCGCAACGGCGCGCCGATGGAGCCACCGCTGTTCGCCGTGCAGCGCCTCGCCGAGCTCGGGCTGACTCCGTCGGACTGGTTCCGGCGGATGCGCAGCTGAACGAGATGTCCGAGACCGACCACATCCGCTGCGACATCGCCGACGGCGTCGCCGTCATCACCCTCGACCGTGCCGAGAAGCGCAACGCGCTGAGCGGCGACATGATCGCCGGGCTGGGTGCGGCGTACTCGGCGTGCGACGTCGACGACGACGTGCGGGTGGTGGTGCTGACCGGCGCGGGCACGGCGTTCTGCGCTGGTGCCGACCTCTCGCCCGGCAAGTCGCCGTTCGGCGCCGTTGCCGACGTCTCCGCGTTCCGCTCCTCGCCGGTACGGCCCCGTGCGTGGGAGGTCCGCAAGCCGGTGATCGCCGCGGTCAACGGGGCGGCGATCGGCATCGGCTGCTCGATCGCGCTCCAGGCCGACATGCGCATCGTCGCCTTCGACGCGCCGCTGGCCGTGCTGCAGGCTCGCCGGGGCGTGATCCCCGACGCGCAGTCGCACTGGGTGTTGCCGCGCCTCGTCGGCGCCGGCCGGGCGGCGCAGATGCTCGTCGCCGGCCGGACGATCACCGGGTCCGTCGCTGCCCAGTGGGGACTGGCGAACGAGGCGGTCGCTGCCGTCGACGTGCTGCCGACCGCGATGGAGTGGGCGCTCGACATCGCGACCAACGTGTCGCCCCTCTCCGCCGCGACCAGCAAGCGGATCCTGTGGCGTTCGCTCGCTGCCACGGCGGACGAGGTCGACGAGCTCGAGCGCG
>JAOBWQ010000531.1 GCA_025463425.1 Ilumatobacteraceae bacterium
CAGGGTTACTGCGGGCGGTGATATCCACGGCGAGAGGATTCATCATGCAGTCACGATCCCATACCCGTTTGTCGCGTCGGCGACTTGCGGCAGTTCTGCTGGGGGGCAGCCTCATCGCTGCGTCCACGGCCCAGATGGCGTCGGCGGGCGCCGAGTCCCGACCTGCGGCGTCGAACAGCGCTCGCATCCAACCGTTCCTGGTCGACCAATTGCACGCGCTCGGTCTGGGCCGGGCGACCGTGATGGTGCACGGTGACGATGTCGCCGGAGCTCGTGCCGCGGTGGCATCAGCCGGGATGCATCTCGTCACGACCTTCGACCGGATCGGTGTGGCAGTGGCGAGCGGAAGCCGGTCACAGATCCTCGCGGTCGCGGCCGAGCCGGGCGTGACGTACCTCGAAGGCGACACCCCGATCGCGTTCACGGCGGAGACGAGCAACATCGCGACCCGCGGGGGCGAAGCCGTGGCGACGCTCACGGGCGCTGATGGCCGCGCCCTTGACGGATCCGGTGTGTCGGTGGCCGTGATCGACTCCGGCGTCGATCCGACCCATCCCTTCCTGCAGAACGCCGACGGCTCCACGGCCGTTGTCGCCAGTCTGAAGAGCGTCTGCCTCGACGAGAGCACCACGACGACCAACTGCGTGATCAGCGTGCCCACCGTGATCGACACCGACACCTTGTCGGTCGGAGGTCACGGCACACACGTCAACGGCATCGTCGCCGGCCGGCCCACGACCCTGACCGACGGCAGCGAGCTCCAGGGTGCCGCGCCCGGTGCGAGCTTGGTCTCGATCTCGACCGGCGCAGCCCTGCTGATCGTCGGCGCAGACTCCGCGCTCAACTGGGTGCTCGAGAACCACGACGCACCGTGCGGACCCGGCGTGAGCGCGGTGACGTGCCCGCCGATCAAGGTGACGAACAACTCGTACGGGCCGACCGGTGGCGGTGCGTTCGACCCGCAGTCGGCGACGGTGCAGTTGCAGCGCGCGCTCGCGGCGGATGGCGTCGTGACCGTGTGGGCGGCAGGCAACGACGGTGGTGACGGCTCAGCGAGCCTGACCAATCCGCCGTCGCAGGATCCCACGGGTGGCGTGTTGTCAGTCGCCTCTTACTTCGATCAGAACACCGGCACCCGCGATGGCACGGTGAGTTCCTTCTCCTCCCGCGGAGCGGCGACGGATCCGTCGACGTGGCCTGACCTGTCGGCGCCGGGTGAAGACATCGAGTCGTCGTGTCGGCCGTACATGGTGATCTGCTCCACCGGGCTCGCCCCGAACAACGGACCGGGGCCGCTCGACATCGGGACCTTCAACACCATCAGCGGCACGTCGATGGCTGCTCCGCGCATCGCCGGCATCGTCGCCCAGCTGTTCCAGGCGGACCCGACGGCGACGCCGGCGCAGATCGAGGCGGCACTGAAGTCGTCCGCGTACCCCTACACCAATGGGGCGGCGTACACGTCGGTCAACGGATATCGCACGTCATACGACAAGGGCGCCGGACTCGTGGACGTGGTTGCCGCTGTGGCTGCGCTCACCTCCTGAGGCCGGTGCGTGGCGGCCGATCTTCGGCTGCTGGAAGGCACCATCGTCGGATCTGGGTCCATCGGCCCTATCGAGAAACCTGTGGAGCGCTCACGATCACATCATGACCAATCAAATCGTTGTTGGGTATGACAGCTCGCCGTCGTCGGCTGAGGCAGTGAACTGGGCTGCGTTCGAGGCGGTGGCGCGTCAACGGTCATTGCGGATCGTCGCCTGCTACGAAGTTCCGCTCGCGGCTGGTGCCGGGGCCGCCTGGCTGACCGGCGAAGTCCTGAGTTCGATCCAAGACGGGACGTTCGAGTCAGCGCAGAGCGTGAAGGCCTTCATCGCAACTCGCTACCCCGACCTCGAGATCGACGTCGAAGTGTCGTTCGGGCCACCGCGCGCATCGTTGATCGAACACCTCGAGCCGGCCGACATCCTCGTCGTCGGAACCAGCAACCACGGGGGAGCGTCCGGGTTCTGGCTCGGAAGCACCTCCCGCTGGGCGACCCGCCACAGTCCGTGTCCGGTCGTCGTCGTGCGCGGAGCAGCGTCGCGCGGTCGGCCCGATCGGATCGTGGTTGGCGTGGACGGCTCCGCACCGTCGGACGCAGCAGTGTTGTGGGCTGCGGACGAGGCGGATGTGCACGGTGTCGATCTCGTCATCGTGCACGCGTGGGAATACGCCTACCCGGGTCTCGACACTCACTCGGAACAGGTGCGTGACCTGACACGAATCGACGCCGCAACGGTGCTCGACCGCGCTGCGGAATTCGCACGCGAGCGGTGCGGCGTCCCGGTCAAGGACCTCCTCATCGAGGGTGGTGCAGCGACCGCGCTGCTGGACAGCGTGCGTGACGGAGATGTGCTCGTGCTCGGTGCAGAGGGACGAGGGGCGATCGCTGCCGGCCTGCTCGGCTCGACCACCAACAGTGTCGTCGAACAGTCGGCGGTACCTGTCGTGGTCGTCCACTGACGTCGTTCGACGTTCCAGATCGTTCGGAGATTGCACATGTCGCACGTCATGGCGCGTCCCGTGGGAGCTGCTCATGCTCGGACCGTTCCTGAGCTGCGCGCTCCCCGACGCGGCTACCTCGTCGACCTGTTGACCACGACCGGCGTCGGGCTCGCCGGTTCGGCTGCGCCGCAGCAGAAGGGGAGGAGGCCGAATGTGCTTCTCCGCCACCGCTGACATCGTCGGGGGCGTCGGGATCGCTGCGATAGGCGTCGACGTCCTTCGCCACGTCAACGGCCGAAGAGACCATGTGGCACTCGCGGCCCTGCCTCTTCTGCTCGGCCTCCATCAGATCGATGAAGCATTCGTCTGGTGGGGACTGCAAGGCCACGTCGACGCGACTGTCGGTCACGTCGCAACGTGGATCTACCTCGTCTTCGCGTTCGTGGTCCTCCCGGTGTACCTGCCCGCCGCGGTGTGGCTGCTCGAGCCGAAGGGTCTTTGCCGCCGTGCGATGGCAGCCTTTGCAGCGCTTGGCGCTGTCGTGTCGGCGCTCTTGTTGGTGGGGATCGTCCGCGGTCCGACGACTGCCGAGCTCAGTAGCCATCACCTGAACTACGTGACGAACCTTCACGCCGGGCGTGTCATCGTCGTCGCATACGTCCTGGCGACATGTGGGTCACTCTTGTTCTCCGGATTCCGGAACATCGCCCTCTTCGGAATCGTGAACCTGGTTGCCGTCGCAGTGCTGGCCGAGCTGACCATCGACGGCTTCGCCTCCCTGTGGTGCGGCTGGGCCGCGATCTGCAGTGGTGCCTTTGCCCTCCACCTGCGTTCAGCGACGCCGCCGTCAGATCGGTGGCACTTCGGTACCCGCCGGCCGTCGGTGTTTCACCGTTGATCGGAGGGGGTCCATCGGAACGACCGGATTGCGATGAGCAGCGCGCCGGCTCCCCACGCAGCGATGACGAGGAGGTCGATCCATTCGATGCGCGTCCCGCTGGTGTTGGGGTTCAACGGTGTGAGGAGCGCGTTGTTGAGGTGTTGGACCGGGAAGAGCTTGCCGACGATGCGAAGGATCAGCGGTGGATGCTCGACGATGAAGAAGTTCCCGGACAGGAAGTAGAGCGCAAGGGTGACACCGGTGCCCAACGGGACGGCGCCGCCCGCCTTCTTGACCGTGAGCGTGAACGCAAAGGCGAGGCAACAGAACGACGCCGACGAGACGACGAGCGCCAGAAGAATCGCCGGCAGTCCACCGATCGGGACCGGGATGCCATAGGCGAAGCGGCCGAGGGCGATCAGCGCGGATGCAACGCCCGCCCCGAGGATCGTCGCGGTCCCGACGTGCCCGGCGATGAACGTCCATGTCGGCAGCGGTGTTCCGCGGAATCGTTTGAGGATTCCACTCTCGCGTTCTTGGACGAGGTCGACAGCGAGGTTGAAGAAGGTGGCCGAGATGACGCCGATCGCGACGAAGCCGGCGAGCATGATCGTGTGCGCCTTGAGCGGTCCCGGCTGGGAGTTGACGACGAAGTCGATCCGCTGGTTGCCGAACAACGACACGAAGATCACGACGTACAGGAGTGGAAGGCCGACGGCGAAGAACATCGCCTGCGGGTCACGCATGAACGTCCGCCGCTGGTAGCGGAACTCGTTCCAGACGAGATGAGCGTCGCTCATCGGACACCACCCGTGAGCTCCAGGTACACGTCTTCGAGGCTGGGACGTTCGACCGTCAGACCGGGGAGCGGCCGCGTGTTCTCGCGACACCACGCGATGAGTGCTTCCAGATCATCGAGGTCCGCGTTCGTCATCGTCACGTGGTCGCGATCGGCGACGAAGCCGCCGTTGTGAGAGCTCGGGAGCTGCGCGACGTTCACACCTTCGGGTAGTCGGAATCGGATGGTCGATGGAGCGTGATCGCGGCCCCCGAGCGTTTCGGGTGTCCCGTCGGCGACGACTCGCCCGGCGACGACGACGATGACCCGATCGGCCAGCGCCTCGGCCTCTTCCATGTAATGGGTGGTGAGCACGATCGTCTTGCCGAGCTCGCGGAGTCCGGTGATGACGTCCCATGCCTGGTGCCGGGCGGATGGGTCGAAGCCGGTTGTGGGTTCGTCGAGGAACAGGACATCGGGGTCGCCGACCAATGCCATCGCGACGTCGAGTCTTCGTTGTTGTCCGCCTGAGAGCGTGCCGGCGCGGGCGTTGGGGCGGTCGCTGAGGCCGACCAGCTCGAGCGTCTCCGCGACCGGTCGCGGCTGGGGGTAATAGCCGGCGAAGCGTTCGACGAGTTCCCAGACGGTGAGCGCTGCGGGCATCTCGCAGGACTGCAGGACGATTCCGATCCGGGACCGCCAGGCTCTGGTGGGATGGCTGGGGTCCAATCCGAGCACCGTGACGGCCCCGCCGGTTCTGGTTCGGTAGCCCTCGAGGATCTCGACCAGCGTCGTCTTGCCGGCGCCGTTGGGGCCGACGATGGCACACACATCGCCTCGTGCGATTGCGAGGTCGATCCCGTGGAGCACCTCGATGTCGCCGTAGTGCATGGTCAATCCCTTGACATCGACGACGGTCGAAGTCCGAGCGTCGGCGGTGTCCCCGTCGGCGACAGCCTCTGCCGGGTTCGTCTGAGCGGGCACGCCCATTTCAGGATGCGGGCACTACTGCTGGAAGCGGGGTGTCGTGATGGCTGAACAGCAGCTCGGCTGTGATCGGCCGGACGACGTCGCTCAGGTCGGCGGCGAGGTGAACGAGGAGATCATCCGTGGCGACGATCCCGAGGAAGCGGCCGCCGCTGACGACGGCCAGGCGGCGGACGGCGTTGGCGCTGAACAGGGCGTAAGCATCGCGGAGGTCGGCTGACGCGTCGATGGTGACGACCGGCATGGTCATGACCGAATCGACGCGGGCGTCGGACGGCGTGCTGGTCGCGAGCGCACGGCGGACGAGATCTCTGTCGGTGACGATCCCGATCAGCTCGTCGCGGTCGACGACGCCGAGCGCGCCGACGCCGGCCCGCTCCATTTCCATTGCAGCCTGGGTGATCGTCGCGTCCGGGGAGATGGACACTGGTGGGCGATGCATGGTCTCGATGATCTTCATTCGGACACGAGCCTCTCTCGAATCAACCCTCCGCGACGATGATCAGCGCGTTCGATCGGGCCTCACGTTCATCCTCGTGGTCAGACGTGACCTGGGCCAGAGGCGAAGGACCCGATCAGTTGACTCGTTGCACCCACCATGTCTGCCGGGCCATGACGATCAAGCGTCACTCTGGTGATCGTCGTCGTGACGGGGGAGCGTGAGCGGCAATCCGAATCGGGCGATGGTGTCGCGGCCGCCGAAGCGGGTGAGGGTGGAAACGGTGCCGTCGGCGACGGTGAGCACGATGACGCCGCTTGCGCGTGAGACGTGTTCGGTCGGGTCCGGCAGGTAGTAGACGAATGCGGGGTGGCCGTTTGCTCGCGTTGGCAGCAGCGTCAGGTGCGGACCCCAGAACTGACGCTGCTGGAGGAAGTTGACGACGGCTGCGGGGCCCTTGCACTGCACGGGCTCGGGAGGCATCGACAGGCGCGCGTCGTCGCTGAGCAGACCGAGGACATCGGCGACATCGCCGCGCTGCAACGCCTCGACGAACCGGTCGACGACCGTTGCTTCGTGCACCGAGCGGGGTCGCCTGACCCGATCTGGGTTCCCGGTCGGACGGAACCCGGCGCGGGCGCGCACGAGCGCGCTGTTGACGGACGCAGTGGTCGTACCGAGTATCTCGGCGGCCTCGTTGGCCGGGAAGCCGAGCACGTCGCGGAGCACCAGGACCATGCGCTGGTGGACGGGCAACTGCTGCAGCCCGGCGACGAAGGACAGCGCGATCGACTCGCCGGCTTCATAGACGGCTTCTGGGCCGAGCGCGACGGGCTCGAGCAACGCGTCGGGGTATGGCTCCAACCACCACGGATCGTCGGCTTCGCTGAAGACGGGCGACGTCGAGCCGTGACTGAGGTTGAACGCCGGCTGCGGCCTTCGTGACTCGTCGCGACGGTGGTTGAGGCATCGGTTCGTCGCGATGCGATACAGCCACGCCCGCAGCGAGAGCCCGTCGAAGCGGTCAAGGCCACGCCATGCAGACATCAAGACCTCCTGAAGGACGTCCTCGGCATCGTGCATCGAGCCGAGCGAGCGATAGCAGTGCACGAGCAGCTCGCGACGGTGGGGCGCGACGAGTTCCTCGAACGCAGCCCCGTCACCGGTTCGGGCCAGATCGAGCAGCGACACCTCGGCGGACCTCACGCTCCTCTGATCGGTAGACATCACGAAGGTAATAACACCGACCGATCCCGAAACTCATCGGTGATCTTGCGATCGGTTCGGGGTTTCAACCTGTGTCAGAACAACAGCACAGGAGCGATCAATGCCATCAGTCAACCTTCCCGGCCGAACGGCCGTCGTCACCGGAGCAAGCCGTGGCTTCGGCAGAGCCATCGCCGCCGGTCTCGTCGCGGCCGGCGCGCATGTCGTCGGTGTCGCCCGCGACGGCGATGCCCTTGCCGAGCTGCAGCACGAGCTGGGGACGTCCTTCACGCCAGTCGTCGCGGATGTCACCGATGACGGGCTGGCAGCCGGATTGATCGTCGAGCACCGGCCGCAACTCCTCGTCCTCAACGCCGGCGCCGAACCCCACCCCGCGACGATCCAGGATCAGACGTGGGCGACGTTCAGTGCGAACTGGAACGTCGACGTACGCCACGTCTTCGAGTTCGCACGCGCTGCATTGCTCGCTCCACTCGAAGCAGGCTCGGCGGTCGTGTGCATGTCGAGCGGAGCGGCCCGGCAGGGGTCACCGATGAGCGGCGGGTACGCCGGCGCCAAGGCGACCGTCCAGTTCATCAGCGCCTACGCCGGAGCAGAATCCGAACGCCGCGCGCTGGGGATCCGATTCGTCGCCCTGCTCCCGAAGCTCACATCGGCGACCGCGTTGGGCTCGACGTTCGTCGACTCCTACGCCGACTACGACCATGTCGATCGCGACACCTTCCGAGAACGGCTCGGCGAGCCGATCACCGCCGAGCAGGTGGCCGACGCCGTGATCCGTGTCGCCGATCACGGCAACAGCGTGGCGCCGGCGTACCTCCTGACCAGTGACGGACTGGCGGCCATCGGATGAGCCGCGCGCTCGCGGTCACCCAGACGAGGGTGTGGACGGGGTGTCCGTCAGCCCATCGAGGCAGATGTCGACGTGACGATGCGCGAGAGCTCGCTCTTCGTCGGGAGGGAGGCCAACGGCGAGGGGGCGGCAGGCGCGGATGACCGCAAAGCCGACGTCGGTTGCGGTGGCGTCAGGTCGCATCACGCCGTCGCTCTGGGCCCGATCGACGATGGTCAGCAGCAGCGAAGCCGCTCGCGCGCGTTGATCGGGCCAATCCGCATGCTCGATGAGCGGGTAGATGATGTTGATCACGCCGAGACCGTGGTCGATCGCAAGGTGCATGTAGCGCCGCAGAGCCTCGCCACCGCTGGCGGAGTCGGCGAGCGCGCCTTCGCCTGCTGTGATCGTGCGGTCCAAGACGTGGAGGGCGACGGCCTTGAGGAGCGACTGCTGATCGGGGAAGTGTCGGTACAGCGTGCCGATCCCTACGCCGGCTCGGCTCGCGATCGCATCGCGTGAAGGTTCGCCGCCCACCTCGAGGATCAGCTCGACAGCGGCGTCGAGGAGCCGCTCACGGTTTCGTTGTGCATCGGCCCGCATGCGGTTCACCCTTCTGGAATCTGGCTCGCGACCACGACCGGCCGGCATGTGATCCAGAATCCGGCGAGCGATCTCGCTCTAGGTTGGCACATCGGCTAATCGGAGTATAATCCTCCGCTTACTGCGTTGGTCGTCGACGCGGAGAGAGGGAACATGACTCCCGAACGCCCTGTTCGCTCGAAGCTCGATGGTGTCCGTCACGAGTGCGAGGTCGTCATCGTCGGGGCCGGACCGACCGGGTTGATGTTGGCCGCCGAGCTGTCGATGGCCGGCGTTGATGTCGTGCTGGTCGAGCGTCGTTCCGATCAGCACGTGGATGGTTCTCGAGCCGGCGGGCTGTTGCCCCGTACCCTGGAAGTCCTCGACCAGCGTGGTGTCGTCGAGCGTTTCCTCGATGCCGGTCGGACGCACTCGGCGCATGGTTTCGGCG
>JAOBWQ010000538.1 GCA_025463425.1 Ilumatobacteraceae bacterium
CGATCCGTCCGCGCTCGACGCTGCCGCGTGGCCGACAGGTTCGACGGTCGTTCGGATCTCGCCCGACGACGTCTACCTGATCGGCACCGCCGAGCCGGCGGTGTCGGACCCCCATGCGATCGTCACGCCCGAGCACGGCTTCAACGGCGCGACGTTGACGGGCGCGCAGGTCGCCGAGATCGCGTTGCGTCACATCGAATGGCAGCTGCCCCCTGAACGACCCGCGCTCGCTCAGGGGCAGATCGCCGGCGTGCCGGCCAAGCTCGTGCTGCACGCCGACGGCTCGGCGCTGTTGCTGGTCGCCACTGCCGCGCATCATGAGCTCGTCGCGCGCATCGGAGCCTGGCATGAACGAGTTCGTCGAGACGTTGCTCGACCTGCCGTGGCAGACCGAGACCGAACCCAACCCGACCTACGACGTCGTCATCATCGGCGGCGGTGGCCACGGCCTCGCCACCGCGTACTACCTCGCCACGCGCCACGGGATCACCAACGTGTGCGTGCTCGATTCGAGCTACATCGGGTCCGGGAACTCCGGCCGCAACACCACGATCATCCGCTCCAACTACGGCATCCCCGAATCGGTCGCGTTCTACCAAGAGAGCCTCTCGATGTACGAGCGCCTCGAGGAGGAAACCGGCTGCTGGATCATGCACAAGACCAAGGGGCAGCTGTGGATGGCGCACAGCACCGGCACGGCGCGCACCGAGCAGACCAGGGTGCTGATGAACAACGCCTGCGGTGCGCCGAGCGAGTACCTCTCACCCGCGGAGATCAAGCAGATCGTCCCGCAGATCGATCTCACCGGCGGCGGCCGCTACCCCGTGCAGGGGTCGAGCTACCTGCACGGTGGCGCCACCGCACGCCACGATCGTGTCGTCTGGGCATACGCGCAGGGCGCGCTGCGCGTCGGCGCGCACATCTTCCAGAACACGGCGGTCACCGGACTGGTCAAGGATGGCGGAAGAGTCACGGGCGTGACGACGTCGAAGGGAAAGATCTCTGCCGGCGTCGTGCTCTCCGCCGTCGGCGGCCACGTCAGCACGGTCTCGAAGTGGGCCGATGTCCGGCTGCCGATCCGCACCCACACCCTGCAGGCCTTCGTCACCAACGCATACGCGCAGGAGTTCGCGCCGATCGTGTCGAGCAACGACCTCGTCTTCTACATCTCCCAGACTGCCCGCGGGCAGATGTTGATGGGTGCCGAGTACGACCGCCAGGCCAGCTACCAACGGGGCACGAACTTCACCTACCTGCAGAGCGTTTCTGCCAAGGCCGTCACGCTGTTCCCGTTCATGGCGAAGCTGCGCATCCTGCGGACCTGGGCGGGCATCTGCGACGTGTCCACGGACTTCTCGCCGATCATGGGTTACACCAACACGCCCGGGTTCCTGCTCTCGACCGGGTGGGGCACGTGGGGGTTCAAGGCGATCCCCGCAGCCGGCTCGCAGCTTGCCAAACTGATCGCCGAGGACAAGACGCCCGAGTTGATCGCCCCGTTCGCGCTGTCCCGCTTCGAGCGCGAAGTCGCGATGGCCGACCCCAGTTCGGCGGGCACGAAATGAGCGGGGCCACCATGAAGGAGCACGGCTGATGCTGTTCGTCACCTGTCCGAACTGCGGGGGCCGCCCGTTCGAGGAGTTCCGCTACGGCAGCGTCTTCCCGGTGACCCCAGAGGTCATCACCGACGACGACCGACGCAACGTCGACTACGCGTGGATGCAGGACAACATCGAAGGTCCGACGCTCGAACGATGGTTCCACGAGTCCGGCTGCCGCCGCTGGTTCACGGCCAGGCGCGACACCCGGACCGATGAGTGGCTCGACGTCTGAGCCTCGTCTTCTGAAGACTGGACGCTCACAGCGGGCGGACATTGGGCCGATCGCGCGTCCACTCAGCGGGCTCCTCGTCTACTCGGCGGCGAGCCAGATGGACATCACGTCGAAGCCGATGTCACCGTTGTCGGAGTCCGGAACGGTCTCGTTACTGGTGCACGTGACGGCGACCGCGAGATGCCGGTCGGGCGCGACGACGAACGAAGTGGCGAAGCCCTCCCATGACCCTGAGTGCTCGAGGATCTGCTCACCGTCGAGGGTCGTCTCGAAGATGCCGAAGCCGTAGCGCTCGGCGGGATCGTCGGTGTCGACCGCGCCGTCGAGGCGGAGGATGTTGATGTCGGCGTCGCCGATCGTCGGTGCCCAGTACTGCGCCGCCCACTTCACCAACTGCGATGGCGTGGTCTGCACGCCGCCGTCACCGGTCTGCGTCCACGGGCTGGTCGCATCGACCCACCGACCGCCGGCGCGTTCGTAGGACACGGCCTTGCCGGCGATGTCGGCCGTCGGATCCATCACCGCATCGAGGTGGAGCGGGCCGAAGACCTCGTCGGTGAGGAACCGGCCGAGATCGTCACCGGTCATCTCCAGCACGACCTGGCCGAGCAGGAAGTAGTTCGAGTTCGAGTACGCCCACGACGTGCCGGGCTCGAAGTCGAGCGCCTGGACCTGGGCGATCGCGTTGAGCGCATCGGCGTCCGTGGCGGGCTCGGAGTAGTCCTGGCTGAGCAGGCCGATGTAGTCGGGGATGCCACTCGTGTGGTGGAGCATCTCGCGCAGCGTCACGGTGCCCGCCCAATCGGGCAGCCCGGGAACGTACACCGAGATCGCATCGTCGAGGTCGATGTCGCCGCGCTCGCTCAGCAGCGCGATGGCTGTCGCCGTGAACTGCTTCGACGTCGACCCGATGTCCACCACGGTGGCGGGAGACATCGGCGTGTTCGGCGTCAGCGATGCGGCCCCGAAGGCATCGGCGAACACGACCTGGCCGTCGCGGCCGACCGCGACGGAGCACCCGGGATCGCCGCCGGCCACGCCCACGAACAGGGCGCGCGTCGCCGCGGCCGGATCACCGGGCGTCGCCGCCGTGTCGGGCGCACCCATCAGCGGGGACGACGTGTCCGGAGACGACCTGTCCGGCGTCGTGTCCGGAGACGATGCGGTGTCGACCGGAGCTGTGTCGATCGAGGAGTGTGGATCGCTCGACACGACGTCGATGGTCGCCGCGGGACCGTCGGACGAACCCGTGCTCTCAGGCGTTGCAGATGCGGACAGTGTGGACGTGCTCTGAGCGCGCGGAAGCGCTCCCTCGCTCGAGCAACCGCCGGCGACCAGGCTGATCACGGCCCAGCCGACACCCCAACGCCTGACTCCCATGACGCCACCTTACGGTGTGACCG
>JAOBWQ010000543.1 GCA_025463425.1 Ilumatobacteraceae bacterium
TCGCGTAGCGGCGGCCACCGTCGAGGTCGCGCACGAACGGCGATCCGTAGTTCGGGGCGAAAACGGTGTTCATCCCGCCGATCTCCACGTTGCGCGCCGGGTTGCGCCCGTGCTGGGTGTACTGCCGGGGAGCGCTGGTCTGGATGATGCTGCGGCACATCCCGGCCGGAAAGCGGACTCGCTCACCGTCGGCAGTGGCGCCGGCAGCGACGAACAGCTCGATGGCACGCGGGTAGTCGCGGATCCACATCCCGCTCTGCTCGAGGATCGTGTCGGCGTTGCGCTCGATCAGCGCGATCGCGTCGTCGTCGAGCACCTCGAACGGCGCCAACGTGCGCGTGATGTACGGCACCGACTCGGCCTGGGAGGACGCGCGCGCGGCTTGACGCCCGGCGCGGCCGCCCCCGCTGCGACGACCCGTCGCCGCCGGGGCGTCGGGCGCGGCCGTGTCGGTGCTGATGGTGCTCGCGAGGTTCGTGGTGTCGGTCATGGTTCCCCCAGGATGTGCGGCCGCGTCAGGCGCGAGCCCGGCGACGAGTGCGTGTTGGCCCGGACGCTTCGCTGCGGGCCGGCAGCGTGACCACGGCGGCCAAGCGGGCGTACGGATCGGTGGAATGTGGGATGCCCATCGCCTGCACGAAGTGCTCCTGGAACCGCGGCTCGATCGCGGTCTCGACCTTGGTGATGGTGCGCGCCACGTCGGCGATCTCCTGGCGGTCTGCCTTCGACAGCAACGCGCGCACGGCGCCGGACCCGGCTGCGTTGCCGACCGAGATCACCTTCGAGGGATCGCAATCCGGGATCATCCCGAGCACGAGCGCGTAGACGGGATCGATGTGGCTGCCGAAGGCACCGGCCAGCTTGACCGAGTCGACGGACTCCAGTCCGGCGCGGTCCATCAGCAACCGCGCCCCGGCGTAGAGCGCGCCCTTGGCGAGCTGGATCGCGCGCACGTCGTTCTGGGCGATGCGCAGCTCCGGCACGCTGCTCTCACCGGTGGTCTTGGGCCGTTCACCCGCAGCTTGCAGGATGTAGGAGAACGTGCGCCCGTCGCCGACGATGCGTGGCGTGCGATCGGCGTACTCGCCCTTGATCGTGCCATCGGTGTCGATGATGCCGGCGAGGAACAGCTCGCCGACGACCTCGATGATGCCCGACCCGCAGATGCCGGTGATGCCGACCTCGGGCAGGGACTCGGCGAAGCCGGGCTCGTTGCTCCACAGGTCGGATCCGATGACCTTGAGCACCGGCTCGAACGTCTCCCGGTCGATCCGCACCCGCTCGATCGCGCCGGCCGTGGCGCGCTGGCCGCCGGAGATTTGTGCGCCCTCGAAGGCCGGACCGGTGGGGCTGGAAGCAGCGAGCAGCCCGTCGCGGTTGCCGAGCACGAGCTCCGCGTTGGTGCCGACGTCGATGAGCAGCACGATCTCATCGCCACGGTGCGGACCGACAGCCAGCACCGCGCCGGCCGTGTCCGCGCCGACGTGGCCGGCGATGCACGGCAGCATGTGCAACGTCGCCAGCGGGCAGGCGAGACCGATGTCGGAGGCGGCGGAATCGAACGGCAGGTCCGTCGCCAACGGGAACGGCGCCCCACCCAGCGGCGTCGGATCGATGCCGAGGATGAGGTGGTGCATGATCGGGTTGCCGACGAGGACGATGTCGGAGATCTCCGACTGGCGGATGACGGGCTCGTCCGGACGGGCCTTCGTGGCCTGGTCGCACAGTTCGTGGATCAGGTCGTTGAGCGCACCGCGGATGGCCTGGGTCAGCTCGACCTCGCCGCCCGGGTTCATCATCACGTACGAGACCCGGCTCATCAGATCTTCGCCGAAGCGGATCTGCGGGTTCATCAACCCCGCCGAGGCGAGGATCTCGCCGCTGGCGATGTCGCACAGGTGGCCGGCCACCGTGGTGGAGCCGACGTCGATGGCCACGCCGTACAGCTCGTCGAAGAAGCCCGGCCAGACGCCGGTGATGAGGTTGCCATCGTGCACGGCCACCGTCACGTCGCGGCCCTCGTGGTTCAGCGCGGGCTGCAAGCGGCGCAGCGCGTTGGGCGTGATCCGCAGCGTCGGCAGACCCCACTGCTCGGTCAGCGCATCAGTGAGCAGGCGCAGGTCACTGCGGTCGCCGCCGAGGTCATTCGCGACGACATCGACGTAGTACGGGTGCACGATCGGGTCGATGATCAGGCCGGTGAGATCGACCGACTTGCGGATCACCGGACGGTGCATCTGGCTCGCGGCCGGCACGTCGACCAGCACATCACCGAGCACCTTCGCCGTGCAGCCCAACCGTCCACCCGGTTCGATCCGCCGCCGGCCGTGGTACGCCTCTTCGGTGGGGCCGACGGGCGTCAGGTGGTCGGGCGAGCTGGTGATGCCGTGCTTGGAGAACTCACCGAACGTCGGCTCCACCTGACACCGGCCGCAGATCGCCCGTCCGCCGCACACCGAATCGAGGTCGACGCCGAGCGTGCGCGCGGCATCGAGCACGGTGCAGCCCGCTTCGACCTCGCCACGGCGACCGGATGGGGTGAAGACGACGGTGGGCATCCGAGTGCGACGGCCTCAGACCGCTGCGGATCCGTCGCCGGCACCGACGCGAGCGCGACGCCCACCCCGACGACCGGATGCCTCGCCCTCCTGGACGTTGCCGGGATCGCGGTTGACCTGGATCCAGGATGCGCAGTTCGGGTCGGTGGAGCACAGCACGTTGCCGGCCATGACGGCCTGCTTGACGTCGGAGTGCATCGGGTTGGTGATCGCCGAAGTCATCCCGTGGCTCATCGCCATCGCCAGGAACGTGCCGCTGATGACGTGCCGGTTGGGCAGGCCGAAGCTGACGTTCGAGGCGCCGCAGGTCGTGTTGACGTGGAGCTCTTCGTGGAGGCGGCGCACGAGCGCGAAGACCTGGAGGCCGGCGGTGGCCATCGCGCCGATCGGCATCACGAGTGGATCGACGACGACGTCGCTGGCGGGGATCCCGTAGTCGGCTGCGCGGTTGACGATCCGCATGGCCACCTCGAAGCGCACGTTCGGGTCTACGGAGATGCCGGTCTCGTCGTTGGAGATCGCCACCACCGCGGCGCCGTACTTGGCGATCAGCGGCAGCACCCGTTCCAGGACCTCTTCCTCGCCCGTGACGGAGTTGACCAGCGGCTTGCCTTTGTACACGGCGAGGCCGGCTTCCAGCGCGGCGATGATCGAGGAGTCGATCGACAGCGGCACGTCGGTGATCGACTGCACGAGCTGGATCGCATGAGCGAGCATCGCCGGCTCGTCCGCCAGCGGGATGCCGGCGTTGACGTCGAGCATCTGCGCGCCGGCGGCGACCTGCTCGAGTGCGTCCTTCTCGACGCGGGAGTAGTTGCCGGCCTTCATCTCCTCGGCCAACAGCTTGCGGCCGGTGGGGTTGATCTTCTCGCCGATCATCACGAACGGGCGGCCCCAGCCGATCACGACCTCTTTGGTCGCCGAGCTCAGGATGGTGTCAGTCATGTCAGTCCGTTCTTCAGGTTCGTTCGTCTGCGGGGCGGTCGGGGTCCCAGCCGCCGGTGTCGATCCACAGCTTCAGCCGCTCGATCGGGAACTCGGCCTCGAGCCGTTCGGCCTCGGCGATCACGGCAGCTTCGACGTCGCCGGCAAAGGCTTCCGGCACCGGCACCGACGTGCGCCGCCACTCTGCCACGTACTCGCCCGAGGTCTTCTTGCCGGCCTTCATCGCCGCACGATCGATCGCGGCGTGGAAGCGCTGCGGGAGGATCTGCTGGCGTCGGTTGTCACCTGACCCACCGTTGACCTGGGCTGGGATGTCGCGCCAGGAGATCACCACCATCTCGTTGGCGTTGCCGCGGCGGGCCATCAGACCCGCGTCCGGATCTGCACCGCAGTGGCGACCGCGCCGGCGAGGCCGGCGCGACCGACGAGGCGCCGTTCGAACGCCAGACCGAGGCGAGCAGCGGCCGCTGCGCCTCGCGCCGTCACCTCGGCATCGTCGGTCTGAGCCAGCAGGACGACTCGGGTGTAGTTGGCGAAGTACAGGTCGCGGAGCTCCGGATGTGCCTCCAGCCCGAGCCCACCCCAGACCACGGCATCGAAGTGCTTGGCCAGGAAGTCGGTGAGGTAGAAGGTGCCGAGCTCTTCCTCCTGCATCACGTCGAACTCGGCCGTACCGGCGAACAGCTCGTAGCAGTGCGCTCCCGGGAGCCGCTCGACGCCGGGGTGCTCGGCCAGGAACGCGTCGAGCAGGCCGCCCGTGCCGCAATCGGCGTAGCCGACCAAGACCGGCCGGCCGGTGGCGATGGCTGCCTCCACGCGCGGGCGCAGCTCACCCACGACGCGCTGTGGCGTCATGTGCAGGTTGGCCGGCAGGTAGTCGACCTCGACCGCATCGGCGAGGCCGTCGGCGCGCAAGATCGCGCGCAGGTCGCCGGCCAACGCACCGCAGGCGATGACGAGCGGACGATCGGAGGCGGTCAAGGCGACGTGCTCAGACAGCGAGAGCGTCGGCGCGGATCTGGGCCCGGCGCGCCTGGACCAGCGACTTGGCCGTCTCGGCTGCCACTGCGGCGTCGCGGCAGTACGCATCGGCGCCGATCGCGGTGCCGAACTCCTCGTTCAGCGGTGCGCCACCGACGAGCACGATCTGCTCGTCGCGTCGGCCTTGCTCCTTGAGCGTGTCGATGACGACCTTCATGTAGGGCATCGTGGTCGTCAACAGCGCGGACATGCCGAGGATGTCGGGCTTGTGCTCGTCGAGCGCGGCGAGGAACTTGGCGGCATCGGTGTTGATGCCGAGGTCGATGACCTCGAACCCGGCGCCTTCGAGCATCATCGCGACGAGGTTCTTGCCGATGTCGTGGATGTCGCCCTTCACGGTGCCGATGACGACCTTGCCGATCGGCTCGGCGCCGGTCTCGGCCAGCAGGGGACGGAGGATCTCCATCCCGCCCTTCATCGCGTTCGCGGCGAGGAGCACCTCGGGGACGAACAGGATCCCGTCGCGGAAGTCAATGCCGACGATGCGCATGCCCTCGACGAGCGCGTCATTGAGCACCCGCTCCGGTCCCCAACCCCGTCCGAGCAGGATGTTCGTGCCCTCTTTGATCTCCGGAGCCATGCCGTCGTACAGGTCATCGT
>JAOBWQ010000551.1 GCA_025463425.1 Ilumatobacteraceae bacterium
CGGCGTCGATCGTCACCGCGCAGATCCCGACGCATGGCGCGGTCATCGCCGGTGCCGCCGTGCAGATCCCCGAGCTCGACAGCGCTGCGGCGAACACGATGCTCGCACTCTTCCAGGGCAAGCAGCCGCCGCCTTTCCCACCGACCACGGGCACTGACGGAGCCGCCACAACGACCGCCATCGGCCCCAACTCGTTCCCACAGCCGGGCATCGTCCCGGACCGCAGCATCCGGTGTTGAGCCGACCTGTGTCAGGCCAGCGGGAAGGCGATGTCGCAGACGAGCTCGTCGTCGCCGATCGTGTCCGGGTCGACGAGGTAGACCTCGCGGCACGACAGCGCGCTGCCCGGCCGGCCCTGCGCCTCGGGGCTGCATGCCACCGCGTCGTAGGCGGCGAGGATTGCCGGGTACGCCCACTCCGCCTTGGTGATCGTGGTGTACGCCTCGTCGTGGGCCGGCTCGGTGCGGATGCCCACGCGTGCACTCGGCTGCATGGACTCCGGGCAACCGAGCACGGCCTCGATCGGGCCGTCGCTCTCGTCGTCGACGATGCCGTGGAAGATCAGCGTGAACGGGCCGATCGACTCGATGTCTCCGAGGTGCTCGGCGAACGCCGCTCGGGCCTCGGCCACGAACCCGGCGGTCTGATGCGCGTGCAGGCGGCGTTGGATCGTCATCACCCGTTGGGCGGCGACGTGGCGGGTGCGGATCTGGTTCATCGATGGTTCGTCCTCTCGCAAGACGCTGTGGATGTGACGGACCAGCGCCCGGCGTCCTGAGTGCTGAGCTTCCAATGCGCCGAGATGCACGTCGAGCCGGGCCGCAGCCCGATCACGATCGACCTCGAGATCCTCCAGCAACGCGCCGATCTCGGCCAGACCGAGATCGGCGCCGCGTAGCAACCCGATCAGCCGAGCCAGCCGGATCTGCTCGACGTCGTAGCGTCGGTAGCCCGTCGCAGGATCGACCCGGGCCGGCGTCAGCAGGCCGAGGTCGTCGTAGATCCGCAGCGCCTTCGGGGTCAGGTGGGTCTGCTGGGCGAACTCGCCGATCGACATCGTCCCGTGCCGGCCGGAGGTGTCTGGATCCGTCACGGATCGATCATCACCGTTGACCCAGGGTCAGAGTCAAGAGGTGCAGCGTCGAGAGGTGCAGCGTCGAGAGGTGCGGGGTCAACGGGTGCAGAGTCGATGGACGATTCGTCGGCCCACGCGGCGTGGTGCTGCTCGGCCCATGCGGCCATGACCGTGCCCGTGCTCATCCCGCGGCGCGAACCGGGGTCCGCGACGGCGAAGCGGATGTGGCCGAGCACGAGCAACCCGAGCGCGAGCGCGAACCAGTCGTGGACGAACGTGGAGCCGGTGCGCCAGGCGAGCCGGGTCAGGTCGGGGAAGTACATGATCGTGCCGCTCACCAGCAACACGGCGATCGCCCCACCGCTGAGCGCCGAGTTCAACTTCTGACCGGCGTTGAACTTGCCGACCCGGATCGTGCCGTTGCGTCGCGTGCGTGACCGCAGCCAGCGCCAGTCGGTGGGGGAGAACCGGTTGAGCCGCCGCAGATCGGCTCGGTAGGCGGCCGACACCAGGCCGAGGATGATCGGAACCGGGAGGGCGAACCCGGAGTAGACGTGGACGAGCTTCACGAAGCGGCGATGACCGATCGGCGCCGAGAGGAAGCCGTTGTACATGATCGCCGCGGTCGTCATGCACGTGATCATCAGGATCGCGACCGAGCGATGCACCAGCCGCTCGGCGCGGTCGAAGCGGATCAGTGTCGCGCCGGTCGACGGGGCTGTGGCGGTCGGCGCCCCGATCGACGGCGCGGCGGCCGGCTCAACCGACGGGTTCATCGTCGCGTCCGTTCGATTCGCCGATCCAGCCGTCGACGTCGTAGTTGCCCTGGGTCTCCCAGTAGCCGGGCACGACCTGATCGGTGACCTCGATGCTGGACAACCACTTGGTGCTCTTGTAGCCGTACATCGGTGCCACGTACATCCGCACCGGCCCGCCGTGGTCATGCGTGACCGGCTTGCCGAGCATCTGCAATGCGACGAGCACGTCGCTGCGCAAGGCTTGCTCGAGGGTGAGGCTCTCGGTGTAGGCCCCGTCGAAGGATCCGAAGCTGATCGCCTTGGCCTCCGGAGTGGGGCCGGCGGTCTCGAGCAGGTCGGCGAGCCGCACGCCGGTCCAGTGCACCTCCGGCACGCGCCAACCCGTGACGCACTGGAAGTCGCGCACGAGCGTGGTCTGCGGCATCTGCTGGAGGTCGGCCAACGTCAGCGTCGTCGGATGATCGACCAGCCCGCCGATCTCGAGCGTGTAGTCGGACGCATCCTTTGTCGGCACCGATCCGGTGACGGAGTAGTAGCGAAAGGTGGCACCGAGTGGCAGCAGCCCGGTCAACCCGGTGGGGTCGGCGTTCTGGATCGGCGCGAGCCAGCGGGCGAGGTGGTCCTGGACGGTGCGCCCGGTGACGATTCCCGCGGCACCGAGCGCGGCGACGCCGAGCACGATCCGTCGGCCGACGGGCGCGCCGTCTTCATGGGCGTTGGCGTCATCGGCATTGACGTCATCTCCACCGCGACTCACGACGGTCGGCTCACGGGTGCGCAGCTCAGCGGCTCGGGCGTGACGACCCCGGGCCGAGCCGGCCGAGACCCGATGCGACGAGGATCAGTCCCGCGACTGCGATCACCGGCCCGGCGATCGCCCAGAACGTCGAGTTGGTCATCGTGCTGCCATGCACCACGCCGAGGCCCTGGAACATGAACAGCAGCCCGAGCAGGGTCATCAGCGCGCCCGACGCAACCCGGATCGGATTCTTCATCGTGCGTCCTCTTTCGCCTGTGTCGCCGCACGATACCTCGCACGCCAATGACCGACGGGTCAGGTGTACAACCGCAGCAGCGTGAACGCCGTCATCCCGGCCACCATCATCACCAGCATGTTGCGGGTCTTGGCGAAGACGGCCGCAGCGATCAGCACGGACCACAGCTCGTTGTTGTGCCAGCTGAAGTACAGCGCGCGATCGCGGGTCAGCACATCCGGCGCGATGATCGCAGTCAGTGCGCACGCCGGCGCATAGCGCAGAGCGCGCTCGATGCGTGGCGGCAGCTGGATGGAGGCGGGCAGCACGAAGAAGCTGCCCCGAGTGAGGACGGTCGTCAGCGCCAGGCCGGCAAATGCCAGCAACATGTGGCTCCAGCTGCCGATGCCGTTCACGATCCGTACCCGCCCTCACTGGCGGCGATCTCGGCGGCCTCCTCGATCGGACTCGGTCGCCGGGGCAGATGCGTCTCAGCGACGACGGCCACCACGACACCGACGACGATCGACATCAGCAGACCGATCTTGAGTGGCAACCGCACGGTGGCGACGCCAAGCACGCCGGTGACGACGATGCCCAGAAGCGCGGGCGCGCGGTTCGCCATCGGGATCAGCACCGCCACGAGTGCCAGCACGGCGGCGAGCTCGAGACCCCACGACGTCGGTGCCAGCCCGCCGAGCAGGATGCCCGCGACCGACGAACCCATCCACGACACCCAGTTCAGCAGTGCGCAGCCGAAAAAGAAGCCGTGCTGCTCCGGCGTGCCTCGCTCGGTGTCGTTCGAGTAGCGCTGCATGAACAGCGCGAACCCGACGTCGCCGTTCAAGTACGACGCGAACAGCCGCTGCTTCCAGGGCAGCTCACCCCAGAACGATCGCGACGCTGCAGAGAAGATCACGAAGCGGAGGTTGACGAGAGTGGCCGTGATCCAGACGACGAACAGCGGCGCCCCGGTGGCGAGCAGCGGGAGCACGGCCAGCTGCGCGGATCCGGCGAAGACCACGAACGTCATCACCAACGCCATCCGTGTCGAGAGCCCACCCTCGACCAGTGCCACGCCGGTGACCAGCCCCCACGCAGCGATCGCGATCGACGGTGTGCCCATCACTCGAAGGCCCGCGCGGAACCCCGCCCGATCGATCGGAGGGATGATCGCCGCTCGCGCTCGATTCAGGAGAGGGACGGTGGTCACCGCGCACCATGATGGTGCACGCCGATGCTTCCGCCCGAGACCATTCCAAACCTCGATCCTTCCCGCGTGTTCGCTGATCGAACGGGCTCGACCGGATGCGCTCAGCCGGGGGCGAGCTCGCTCAGGATCTCGCGGGCTCGGCGCATCGACTCCTCGGGATCGGCGTCCGGTGAGCCGATCGTCGAGTCGAAGTTGAGGTCGACGAACACCTCGGTGACTCCCCTCGCGGCGAGGTCGGCGAGGTCGGCGCGGATCTGCTCGAAGGTACCGACCAGCGGCGAGCGCTGCTCGGTGCTGAGCTTGACCACGCCCCGGCAGACGAAGCGAAGCGCGTCGGCGTCGCGTCCGGCATCGGCCGCAGCAGCACGGACGATGTCGATCGACTGGTCGATCTTGCTCAGGTCGGCCTGGCTGCTGCTGATCCATCCGTTGGCGAGACGGCCGGCGCGCCGCAACGCCGCGTCGGACAGGCCGCCGAGGAGCACCGGCGGATGCGGCCGCTGCACCGGTGGCGGGTCGACGAGCGACCGCGGGACGTCGTAGAACTCGCCGTGGTGCTCGACGATGCCGCCTCGCCAGATCGCTTCGAGGCAGGCGAGGTAGTCGTTGGCGCGTGCGCCGCGCCGCTCGATCGAGACACCGACCGCGTCGAACTCCTCGGCCTGCCAGCCGGTGCCGAAGCCGACATCGAGCCGACCGCTGCTGAGGATGTCGATCGTCGTCAGCGCCTTGGCGGTCACGATCGGGGCCACGAACGGGAGGTTCAGGACAGCGACGCCGAGTCGCACCCGTGTGGTGATCGCGGCAAGGTAGGCCATCAGCGCGAGCGGGTCGAGCACGCTGCGATACTGCGGCGCGAGCGTGGGCTCGTCGTCGGGACCGACGCCGGACAGCAGGCGCTGGAACGTCCAGATCGAGTGGTAACCGGATCGCTCGGCGATCTCGGAGATCTCGGCGATGTTCGGCACCGTGGCCCACGAGCCGGAGATGGGTACAGCCAGTCCGATGTCCATGACGGCACCGTACCCATTGCGTCGGCTGCTGCCGACCGGCTGGTTCGAGCGGAAGCGCGCACGATTGCAACACAACTCGCGCAGTCCGGTGCAGCCCCCTCAGTACCGTTGCCGGATGCTGCCGCACCTCGACCTCAACGTGGTGATGGGCTTCTACTTCTCACCACGCGGCGGCAGCGCTCAGGTTGCCCGCTACCTCTGCCGCGCGCTGGGCGGAGGATGGTGGGAACCGGCCCTCTTCGCCGGCTCGCTGGGCGCGATCGCCGAGAGCGGGAACGCCGACACCTTCTTCGGCGGCATCGACTGCACCACGCTCGACTACTCGCCGGCCAATGCCGACTGGCTCCACGGCATGGATCCGATGACGGCACCGATCCCGATGCATGCGTCGTTCGAAGCCAAGCCCGGTGTTCCCGACCGGATCTTCTTCGGGCTCGACGACGACGCCTACGACCGCCAGGTGCGCAGCTGGGTGACGCACTTCGCCGGTCATGCCCCTGACGCGCCGAGCGTCGTGCACCTGCACCACCTGACGCCGATGCACCAGGCCGTTGCCGAGGTGTGGCCCGATGTCCCGGTCGTCACCCATCTGCACGGCACCGAGCTGAAGATGCTCGCCCGCCAGAGCGCCGGTGACGACCACGAGGCGGAGGCCGAGACCCTCGCGTGGTCAGCGGCGTGGTCCGCGCGGATGCGGCGCTGGGCCGGCACGTCGCAACGCCTGGTGGTCGTGTCCGACCAGGACCGCGCCCTCGCACGTGAGCTGCTCGGTGTCGACGACGACCGGATCTCGGTCATCGCCAACGGCGTCGACACCGATGTCTTCTCCGCGGAGGAGTCGCCCTCGCGCGCCGGCCGACTGGCGCGCTGGCATCGTTGGTTGGTCGACGAGCCGCGTGGGTGGCGGCCCGGCCGTCCGGTGGGCTCGGTGCGCTACGAGCCGCGCGAGGTCGCAGAGATGATCGGCGACGACGGGGAAGCGCTGCCGACCGTGCTGTTCGTCGGACGGTTCATGGAGTTCAAGCGTGTGCAGCTGCTGATCGAGGCCCATCATGCGATGCAACTGTCCGGAGCGGCTCGGTCGGTGCTGATCATCGCTGGCGGCTACCCCGGCGAGTGGGAGGGCGAACATCCCTACGACACCGTGCAGCGCCTCGGGGCGCGCCGCGTGTTCCTGGCCGGTTGGCGCGACCATGCCGAGCTGGCCGAGATGTTGGGTTGCGCCGACGTGTTCGCCGCACCGTCGGTCGACGAACCGTTCGGGCTGGTCTACCTCGAAGCGATGGCTGCGGGGGTCGCCCCGATCGCGACGGCCACGGGAGGCCCGGCGAAGTTCATCAATGTCGATGCCGACCTCCCGACGGGTTGGCTGGTCGCTCCCGACGATCGCGCCGACCTGGTGCGCGCCCTCACCGAGGCGGTGACCGACGACGAGCAGCTGATCAGCCGGGGCAAGCGCGCCGCGCACTTCGTGGCCGAGCGCTACTCGTGGGCGACGGCGGCCGGCGCGTTCGCAGCGATCTACGAAGAGGTCAGCTCGACCAACGGCGTCGCGTAGGAGCGGATCGCGCCATAGCCGTCGTCGGGCAGCAGGTGCACGATCAGTCGGTCCCCGTCGACCTCGGCCCAGATCGGGTTGTGCGTCCCGGGCCGTCCTGTTGCGGGCGAGTAGTGCGGGAAGGGCACTTCGCGCGCCATCGTCAACGTCGCCGCGTCGAGCACCCCGATCCCGCCCAGCCAACCCGGGCCGTCGGCCAGGGAGACCTCGGCGACGCCGCCGCACAGCAGGTGACCCGTGTCCAGCCACTGGCAGTCCTGGTGGTCGACGAAGTGTGCGGGGTTGGTGCGGCTGTCCAGCAGGGTGCCGTCGACCGACCAGCGGTAGAACCGCCGCGAACCCCACGACCAGCCGACGAGATCACCATCTCCGCCGCAGCGCGCGACCGCGCCGACGTGGTCGTCGACGACGAACACATCCTCGGCCGCGTGGCCCGGGACGAAGCGTTGGATGACCGCCGTGGAATCGGGTCGGTACTCGGCGGCGGCGATCCAGAACGCCTCCCCGTCGAAGTCCATCCCGCCCGGGTGGTAGCGCGAGGCATCGCCGACCCGGACCTGCTCGACGAGGTGCCCGGTCCGGTCGACGGCAAGCACGAAACCGAGACGGTTGGCGATGTCGACGGTGGACACCCACCACGTCTCGCCGACCCGCGCCATGCCCTGCGGATGGTGCGCATCGAAGGCCAGCGGCAGCTCGTCGATCAGCTGCCAGCTGGTCCTCCGGCTCAGCCGGGAGAACGTTGCCGTCATTGCCCCGGCCACGCGGTTGGAGTGCTGGAGCATCGTCGTCAGTATGGACCACCGACATGAACGCGGCGTGGCATCACCCTGAACATCGCGCTCAGGATGCGGACGCTGTCGCGTGGTCGAAGGCGTCCCACAGCTCGGCGTAGCGCCCGCCGGCCTCGACGAGGGCGTCGTGGGTGCCGTCCTCGATCAGCCGACCGTCTTCGACGACCACGATGCGCGATGCGTTGCGGGCCGTGTTCAGCCGGTGCGCGATCAGCAGCGTGGTCCGCCCCTGGGACGCCAGGTTCATCGCCCGCTGCACCTTCGACTCGGTGGCCAGGTCGAGGTTCGAGGTCGCCTCGTCGAGGATGAGGATGCTGGGGTCGATCAGCTGGGCGCGGGCCAGGCACAGCAGTTGGCGCTGCCCGGCCGACAACGAACGACCGGTCTCGGCGACGACGGTGAGGTAGCCGTCGGGCATCGACGCGACGAGATCGTGCGCGCCGACTTCGCGTGCGGCGCGCTCGATCTCGAGATCGGTGGCGTTCGGGCGCCCGTAGGCGATGTTGGAGCGGATCGTGCCGGAGAACAGGAACGGCTCCTGCGGCACGTAGCCGATGTGCCGTCGGTAGGAGTGCAGATCGAGATCGCGGAGGTCGACGCCGTCGACGAGCACTC